>JBATKU010000059.1:0-8089 GCA_049669725.1 Desulfobacterales bacterium | reverse complement strand
TTTCAATCCGTTCCTCGGTAAGTTTTTCGGCGCCGCTTTCCAAACCCTGATCCACTACTTTGGTTTCCACTTCTTTTGCAGGTTCTGCCATGGCTTGCATCCTTTTAAGGTATGTTGTCTAAATTGTACTGGAGTAATGGAGTATTGGAGTGTTGAAATATTGATATCAGTCCTTTCACCATTACTGCCCTCCTGCTATAATATTAATTTAGATTATTACTTTGCCGGAAGCTGTCTCAAAAATAGCAGATCACGTTCAAGGGCAAGGCGTCCCGCGGATTTAAAGCGGAATCCGCCGGAGGCGGATGAGCAGTACATTTCCATCCGCGGGACAACGCAGCCATTGGACGTTAGATGCATTTTTGAGATTGCTTCTACCAGTCCTGCGCATGTCTAACACCTCCAAACTCCGATCCCATATAAGCCCTGGTCAAGGGGGCCGTAATCATATGGCTCAATCGCGTGAACGGTATCGACACAAGCATGATTTCTCCGGCCAGGATATGAAGGATCACAAAAGTTTTATATCCGAACCACTGGTAATAGGCCAGAAAACCGGTTACAAACGGTGCAACCACAATCACCAGCAATACAAAATCAGATGCAGATGTGACGTACTGAACTTCCGGATTGGTCAGTCGCCGGACAAAGAAAAAGATACAGCCGGCAACAACGATCAGCGTCATTGCGTCCGCCAGGCCATCGGGCAGAGTCCACCAGCTCACGTTCCATGCTTCCTCAATCAGAATGACATGGGCCAGTAAAAATAGCGGGGTCAACAGCAGACAAATGTGAAAGGCAAAGGCCACGATTGTCATCCCCGGATGCCTGCGCATGTTTTCGGTGGCAAAGGGGGTGCTCCAGCGCAGAATGGAGCGTAGACTATATTTTAAGCTCATATAGGAATAAATGAATCTTTCCTTGCGGTGAACCAGCACGAGCAGGCTGATGAGCCGGTACAGGCATCCGCCGATAAAAATAATAAAGGCACTCCAAGCCAACGGACCACTGATGAATTGATAAATTTCGAGCATGTTTCCCCCTTTTAGGGTTCGCGTAAAAATAAGTTCGCAAATTTTTAGTGTTAAGGCGCCTGCCTGACAAGGCGCGAGAGTGCAGGAATATCAGGCATATTCCGAGCTTTCGCAACGCAGTCAGGCGGGATGCATCGGCGCTAAAAATGTGAAATTATTTTAGCGCGAGCCCTTAGCCCAGCATATCCGTCACCGACAGGACATGCCTCGAATAAATGCCGTCCTTCAGGGTTCGCAGAAGAATTTTGTCTCCCGCGGGACTGAAAACAGGATCCCAGATTTCATCGCATTGGCCATCCCATCGGTGATCGTTTAAAGCGATGCCATATTTACCGTTCTGCTGAAATTTAACTGCCACATATTTGCTGTCGGGACTGAAGACCGGTTGGAAGACCATATCGAAGTGGTTGGTCCAGACCACACCATCGACCGCCACAAAATAGCGTCCGCTATTTTTGGCCACAGCCGCGATTCTTTTACTGTCGGGACTGAAAACCGCATCGGATACCATATCGTTGAAGGTCGCCGACCAGGGCTGCCCGTCAACTGCAATCGTCCACTTGCCATATTTGGGTGCAACGATGGCAGCCAGCTTACTGCCGTCAGGGCTGAACATCAGATGCCAGATTTGCACCAAACGCCGATCCCAGATGATCCGGCCGTCTTCAGCCACAGACCATTTGCCCTCTATCCGGACCGGGGCCGCCACCGAATGGCTGATGGGATGAAACACCGGCTCCCAGACACAACCAAAGATCTTGTCCCAGGGCGTGCCGTTAACCGCAATGGTGTAATCGTAAAGGTTCAGTCTGACTTCAGCAGCCAGCTTTTGGCCATCCGGGCTGATCGCCATATTCCAGACGTTGACGAATTTTGTATCCCAGGGGTTTCCGTCCATGGCCGCTGAATATGCGCCTGCCTGAAATTTTTGAATTTCGCCCTCGCCGAACCCTTCGACCTGCACCGCCGCCGCCGTACGGGTGCCGTCGGGACTGATGGTGGGGTTGGTCATATTGGCGAAGGTATCTTCCCAGGGCACGTCATTGAGTGCCATGCCGTAAGCCATATCCTGCTGGACGGCAACAGCAATATTTTTCCCGTCCGGGCTGAACATCGTATTCCATACATAACCGAACTTGTTCTCCCAGGGCACACCGTCCACGGCCACCGTCCATTCCCCCGTCTCGGATACCAGCGCGGTAAGACGTCCATCCGGCGCAAATCGCAGATACCATATTTTATCAAAAACGGTATCCCAGGGTTGGCCGTTGACGCAAACCGTGAACTCCCCCTCCGCCAGATTGACGATGTTGGCAATTTTCTCCCCATCCGGACTTACATAGGGCTCTTCTATCCAGGTGAACCTGTCTTGCCCTTGCCCCATATCTGCAATATCTCTTTGGCCGAGGTTCCAATCCCACTGGGTTTTATTGTCCATCACCTTTTCTCCCCTTTTACTGCATTCCACCAATATTATTTCGCAGTTTGTATTCACCGCCCGCTTCGACGCAGAGATCGCAGAGGATTTTTTCTTTTAACTTTCTGCTGAGAGGGCAGAAAGTTAAAAACCCCATGGCTTTCAGGCAATAATTTCGCATGCGATTTGACTCCTTATGCATCAGTAATTTCCTTCAAAACAAATTTCCTCTGCGCTCTTTGCGCCTCTGCGGTGAATATGATTTTGAGTCTTAAAAAAAATGTCATCATAGCTAATAGTTCACTAGTAATTAGCCGATCAGGCGGGCTGCCATTTGCAGCAAATCATCAGCCTCCGGCGGTTTTTCGATGTAGGCTTCCGGCCTGGGAATCGGGCTATCCAGCCGCGCGTTGACCATATTCAAATAATGGGAAAATGTTTTCTGGGCCACGGCCGAAAGCATAATAACCGGAATGGATTTAAGCGTTTGGTCTGTTTTAAGCTGTCGGTACATCTGAACGCCGCCTTCACCGGGCATCATGACATCCAGAATAATCAGGTCCGGCGAAACCTCCCTGGCTTTGATCAGGCCTTCTTTTCCATCCCTGGTCACTACCGGTGCGTAGCCGCTGGTTTCAAGCAGGGTGGATATGAAAATGCGCATATCCATTTCATCTTCTACAATGAGCACCGTCTTCTTATTCATGCAAATTTCCAATTCCTTCGAGCTGAAATTCCTGTCATATCGATGATGATCAGGCAACCTTGTCAGGATGATTTACACTGGCCACCGGACAGGCCGAACGCAATACAACCTGTTCAACGGTGCTGCCAAGGACCGCTTCCTCCGGATCGACCTCCCGGGTGTGATGGGCCATCACAATCAGATCACCCATCTTCTCACGGGCGTACTTGAGGATCTCGATATAGGGAACACCTTCGCGCACCTCGATGCCATAGTTGTCATACCCGTTCATTTTCGCTGCATAGCGCTTTTCCATTTTTTTGCGGGAGCCTTCAATCAGCTGCTCGATCTCTTCCTGCCCCAACACCCGTCCGGCAGAGGAGGAGGAGATATCGCAGGCGTGGAACATGTGCAGCTTGGCCCCGACTTCCTGGGCCAGTTTGGAGGCGAACAAAAAGGCCGAATCAGCTGCTTTGGAAAAATCGGTCCCGAAGACGATATTGGAAAACAGCTTCCAACAGGTAGTGCATGGACGACTGATGATAACCACAGGGCAGCGGGCGGATTTGGCAACTTTTTGCATGGTACTGCCAACCACATCCCGATAGCGGGTGGCACCAATGTCTTCCTGCCGGGTGTGGGCGCCCATAACGATCAAATCAACGTCTTTTTTGCGCGCCATTCTCAGAATTTCCCGGTGAGGGGTTCCGACGGCGGCTTCAATTTCAACACCCTGGGTGTCTTTCAACAGATCACCATAGGTATTTTTCATCTCCTCTTTGACCCACTCGATATAATCCGGATCCGGCTGCTCCCTTTCACCGGTTCTAACATCGGTGACAAAGGGGCTGTAACCCCGGGTGGGAATACCGAGCACATGGAAAATGGTGAGTTGGGCATCCCACTTCAATTCCAGATCAAAGGCCACTTTGGCGGCATTGTCGCATGTGGGTGAAGCGGTTGTGGCAAAAAGGATTTTGGTAAACATAACTCACCTCCTAAGTTCGCATTGTTCAGGAATAACGTGAAAGCTGAGTTCCCAGGTAATTCCGTCGATGAATTCAAACAGGGTGAACACCGTATCAAATTCAAATATGTCTACCCGGTCCCCGAACACTACGTGTTTAAGTCTTCCAAGCTTTAAGGATATATCCAGTAAACTATTTAACTGCAGCGACCTAATCTCAACAGCATCATTTTCGTGTATTCCGCGAATAGAGCTGTAAATTTCCAGGCGTTTCTCGGGATAGCCTATCATCTCAACTGTTTTAGTAAACTCGAGGTGATCGATCATACCTGATTCACACCCTTGTTCCGGGCAGTTCAGATACTGTTCGATACAGGTGGGCAAAAACGAATTCAGCTTGCCAAGCAGCTCGTACTTTTCAACCATCTCAAAGAAGCTTCTCAGGGTATACCTATCTTCAAGCTCGATTTGATAGCTGAGATATTTCAGGACATCGGAATTCACATCGCTCTGCTTGTAGCGAATCCTGCCGTCTCTTTTTAGTGATACTGCATACATTGGGTTTCTCTTTGGTATCGCAATTTAATCCATTGGTTGATAAATAAGGCGTTGCACCCACCGGCCTCACCCTTCGATTGAGCATTTATCATGCCAAATACAAAACAAGGCTGATAATAATAGTAATATTTACAACTATTTTAGAAGGTTATATCTTTAGTCATTCGTATGGTAGAATTTAAAACAAGATGACAAATGCTGCAAAAATGCAACATCACCCTGAAGCATATTGACTCAATCATAAGGCTTAAAAAATTATATTCATATAAATTTCAAATGTATATTTATTTTATTCAGGTTCTTGGGGATGCTTGAAACAATTGTTGCATTAATTGCATCATTATGCAATATTAATTGCATCAAACTGTTCGGGCGGGATGATTGGATGAATCCGGGGTGTTAAAGAGAAATATTGTATTTTTTTATTTTACGCCACAACGTCGTGCGGTTGATATTAAGTGCGGCGGCCGTTTTTCCTTTATTCCAGCTGTATTTCTGCAGCACATCCAGAATCATATTTTTTTCGCTGATTGCAACGGCTTCCCCCGGCAATGAAGCTTCATCAAAAACTAAGGAAGGCGAGCTGCCCTGTTGGAGCGCCAGGGGCAGGTGATGGCGCCCGATGATTTCTCCCTGGCAAACAATTAAGGCGTGCTCAATAATGTTTTCAAGTTCCCTGACGTTGCCGGGGAAATCGTAATTCAAAAGAACGTCCATGGCATCGTTGGAAAAGTTTTCCGCCCGGGATTCCCGGGTAACCCTCAAACGCTTTAGAATATGGGAAATCAAAAGCGGAATATCGCCCCGCCGGTCCATTAGCGGCGGCAGTTCCAGGCGCATGACATTCAAGCGGTAAAAAAGATCTTCGCGAAACCTTTTTTCCCGCACCAGCTGTCCCAGGTTCTGGTTGGTGGCCGATACAATGCGAACATCCACCTTGGTGGTTTTTCTGCTGCCCAGGGGATAAAATTCCCTGTCCTCCAGTACCCGCAGCAGTTTGGCCTGGAGGGACAACGGCAGGTCTCCAATTTCATCCAGAAAAATGGTTCCCTGATCGGCGTCCTGAAACCGTCCCGGCTTGTCTTTGTCAGCCCCGGTAAAGGCGCCTTTAACATAACCGAACATTTCGGATTCCAGCAGGTTGTCCGGCAGGGCCGCGCAGTTGACTTTGACCAGGGGCTTTGTGGCACGCAAGCTGGCATTGTGAATGACTTTGGTGAGAACATCCTTGCCGGTGCCGGTGGGGCCTTCAATTAGAATGGTAGCATCGCTGGCAGCCACCACGGGAATGATTTCAAATATTTTCTGAATGGCCGGGTCCTTACCGACCATGTCATAGAAGGTATAGCGCCCCTTGATTTCACTGTTAAATTGATATTTTAACGATAAATCGGTGATGGTTGCCAGACCTCCGACAATCCGCCCGTCATCATTTTTGAGGGCCATGAAATTGGCCCGCACCGGTATGATCTGCCCATCTCGGGTTCTAAGTTCTCCTTCGGAGCTCGAGCGGGCCTGACCGTCGGCAATTGTTTCGTTGAACAGCAACATCCCCGGATTGGAGGAGTCGCCAAAAATCGTACCGCAGGATTTTCCCAGGAGATCTCCCCGGCTAAATCCCGTGATGGTCTCAGCCGTGTTGTTAAAAAAGGCGATATGCCCGCCGCGATCCACAGTCAGAACGCCGATATCCAGATTGTCCAGGATGAGTTTTAAACGGCGGTCATCATGCCTCACCCGTTCCAGCAGGTCTTTTAAAGCTGAATGGTCCTGAAAAATTTCGATACAACCTAATGGCAGGTTGTCCACCCCATAGACCGGTGAAACAATTCTTGTGATATTGCGGGTTTCATTATCCTGACCGGTGACCTCGATTTCCATACTGCCGGATTTGCGGTCATTTTCCACTGCTTCCAGATAGGAGCAACTGCCGCCGCAAAGCGAATTTATCAGCCGGTCGGTACAGTTTTGGCCGACAAGATCGGAGGCCTCATATCCCGTAATTACTTCCGCCGATTGATTCAGGGAAATAATTTTGCGCTCCGGCGACAGGACCATAACGCCCATGGAAAAAAAATCAAAGATGTCGCCAAGCTGGCTGTATTTGATGAGGGTGTCATCCATAGGTCATTTCCGGGAATGCGGAAATCCTAAAATGTAAATGTCACTTCTATCTGTGTACAACTCATAAATCATTTAGGAAATTGGTTATTGTGATTTATTTGGAATTTGGTATTTGGAATTTGGTATTTTAACATCGCTATTGTAAAGCCCTTTGGGCAATCTAATCACAAAAGTAGATCCAGCTCCGACTTTTGATTCAGCAGTAATTTCACCCATATGCTCATCGATGATTTTCTTGGTAATCATCAAACCGATGCCGGTTCCGTCGGTTCCTTTGGTACTGAAAAAGCTCTGAAAAATTTTCTGTTTAACCTCCGCGTTCATCCCGCAGCCGGAATCCTTTACCTGGTATTCCACTCCCCACCCAGGCTTTTTTAATGCCCGAACCATCACCTTTTTTCCCTTTTCGCTGGGATCATCGATGCAGGCATCCAGTGCGTTGGTCACCAGATTGAGAAGACTTTGGTAGATGAGGTCCGGATCAAAATTGCAGGGATCGATGTCCTTATCGAAGTGGGTATTCAAGTCAATGCCGTGTTCCTGGGCTCGGGGACGCATCAGTGCGACAACCTCGCGCGCCGGTTGAACGGGATCACACTCCTGAAAATCAGGCCGGGCGTCCTTGGCATAGTTGAGAAGATCCAGCGATAAGTTGGTTATCTTGTCGACATTGCCCTTTATCATTTCCCAGCCCTGCAGCAAATACTTCTGCTCGCTCAGCTCAATACCTTTTTCCAGCACAAAGGCTCCCCCCTTAAGACCCCCGGTAATATTCTTAATGGCGTGAGACAGACCGGCAACTGTTTGACCGACCGCCGCCATTCGTTCGGCCTCAACCAGCTTTTTGGTCTTATCCCGGACGAGCTGTTCCAGGTTGTGGGTGTAATCATCGAGCTTGCGGCGCATGGCGATGCGTTCATGGGCCCTTTGCAGGGCAATCTCCAGAATCTCATCGTTGATGGGTTTGGTCACAAAATCCGTGGCTTCATATTTAACGCTTTTAACAGCCAGATCCATATCACCGTGTCCGGTAATCATGATGACCTCGGTTTCGGGGCTGATCTGCTTTAACTCGCGCAAAAGTTCAATACCGTCCATTTCAGGCATCTTTATATCGGTCAGCACAATGGGGGGCCGCAGTTTTTCAAAGGTACGCAGGGCTTCGGTACCGGTAGCGGCCGTATGCACCTGATACCCCATATCCGCCAGCAAAATGCCTAATACCTTGCGAATACCTTCTTCATCATCGACTAACAGGATTGATTTATCCATCAGCCCTCTCTGGCGATTGGAAATTTGACAAT
>JBATKU010000058.1:0-1575 GCA_049669725.1 Desulfobacterales bacterium | reverse complement strand
ATAATTGCCTGATAATATTACCGATATGAATTTACACGGCCCTCAGCAAAAATTATAATAATTTCAGATGGATAGAAGGACCCGCAACAAATTAGCCGACATCTATAGTTCAGTCGAAGTGGGGTTTCGTAAAGTTAATATTTAATCTCGGATAAGGGAAACGAGTTTGCGGGAAATGGTCATCTCCAGTGCGCTCATATTTACAAGAATCAAAGTGAGTAAATCATGGATGTCGGAGCCGGCTGAGTTCAACCCATCTATTTCGAGCGTGTCACACAGGCCAAATCTAACCGAATGACTTGATGCTGTCCTTTCCGGCGCCTTTGGCACCAAACAGGGCGTGATCTGCCGCGGCCAATAAATTCGTCATGTCGTCGGCATGATACGGAAAGGTGGCGATGCCAAAGCTGGATTGAATGCGAAGTTCAAGGCCCTGATCACGTAAAAAAATCTTATCCTTTATCCGAACCTGTATTTTTTTGGCATGTTCAATGGCCTGAGATAGATCATAGCTGGGTAGGACCACCACGAACTCGTCGCCGGCGTAGGCTACTGCGTAGGCTGGTTTTTCAAGGGTTTCCTGGATGGTTTCGGCCACCTCTTTGATGGTGCGGCTTCCGTTGAGATGACCGTAGGTGTCTACGACGGTTTTGAAACGGTCGAGATCCATGAATATCACAGAAATAACCGACCTGTTGGTTTTAGCATGTTCGATCAAGTCCGTTAGCGATTGGTAGAGATAGCGCCGGTTATACAGGCCGGTCAGAATGTCCTGCATGGCCTGCTCACGGAAGAGCTGCTCGCTGGTACGCAACGCCTCTTCAGCCTGTTTGCGTTTGGTAATGTCGACCATGGCAACGACAATACGCGATAGCGTATCCTCGTGACCGGAAAGCGGTAAGGATTTGCCTATAATGCTCTTTTTTTTCCCTCTTAATGTCATAAATGTGTCTTCGCGCTCGTGGGAAATATTGCCGCCCGCCACCATCAGAATGATGTCCTGCGCCATGCGCATAAAGTCCTCTGGGCTGTTGGTCATTTTGAAGCCACTATCAATTTCATCCCAGGTCTGGGCCTCCATTAGATCCAGGAAGGCGCTGTTGCAATTTACTGTTTTGATCAGCGTCATGCAATGGAACAGTTCCTCGGGATGCTGGACAAAATAGCTGCGCAGATCGGAGATGCCATCAGCCCGGAGCCTGTCCAGGTGTTGTTTCAGTTCACCGGCGTCTCGTTCGACCATGGCCACTGGAGCTGATTCGAACAGTAGTCGGTATTTTTTTTCGCTGGAAATCATGGTTTCTTCAGCAAGTTTGAGTTCGGTGACATCTTCAACAAAAGCAATAATTCCGGTAAATCTTCCAGTCTTGTCTATCACCGGGCTAATATGATAGCGCAGATGGGCACAACCGTCGCTGTCCGGCAGACAGGGATGATCGCTAGTTAGGCGGATCCTTTTTTCCATGCACCGCCGAAACGCATCGGCGACACCAGACTCAACCAGAGGGAGATGGTTAAATATATTTAACTGTGTGATATCCCGGCCCTCAGGCCAGGCCAGCATGTCTGTCATTT
>JBATKU010000057.1:0-4664 GCA_049669725.1 Desulfobacterales bacterium | reverse complement strand
TTTTTCGCGCTGGAAAAGGGCCTCCTCCTGGATCGGCTTGGGGTCGCGGGCCTTGTACGCCGCGCCGATTTTTTTGGATATTACGTTTAGACTTTCACCAATTAGTAGCATACAAAACCTCCCTGATAAAATTTTGAAAAAATTTTATTTTGCTTTGAGGAATCCGGCCAGGTGCGCGGCTTCCCGGGGACCTACGACAATCTTCCAATCCGGCAGTTCCTCTTCCACGTCGCCGGCAATCGCAGCAGCATATCCGGGAATGATCAATTCATGGTTCTTGACCTTGTCTGCGATCCCGCTCTTTTTGACAAACATGCCCACATCATCACCGGCAAATTTGCCGGCCGCCCAGGCGGTCATAACGGACAGTCCTTCCGAATCCTTGATCAACAACCAGGAAGGAACCCGACTAGCCTCTATTTCACCGGAAACAATAAAATAGGTCAGGGCAAAGTTGGTGGTTACCAGCACCGGCGAGTTTTCATCCGGATTGTTGATCTCATAAATGCCTTCGGTAACCGTCATGGGCCGCTGCGGATCGGTGAAGATATTCAGTCGCTCCAGCAGCAGGGGGAACAAACTTTCACCGCTAAAATCAGAAAGAACGACGATCCCGCCGTATTTGGCAATGAAGGTTCCCGCGAGAAGGGTTTCCATATCCAGGTTCGATGCCATTTCACAGGGAAAGGTAATGGTCGGAAAACCCAGCGCCCGATTTCCGTCTTTCAGGGCCGCCCGCCTTAAGGCGATCTGGTCTTGATGGGCTTGTTTAATTTCCCTGGATCCCGGGTCAATTACCAGGTCTTTGAGTCCTGCTGCGGTGAGTTTTTCAATCAATGGAACGAGACCTTCGATGGCGTCCGCTTTAACGGCCAGCGGCAGGTCATTTTCTTTGGCCAACGCGCCATATTCGTCAACATTGGCTTCGGTGGCCGCATACATCAAGGGCCTTTTAAACTTACAGGCTTCAATGCCGGCCTTCATTACACCGGCATCTTCGGTCATCAAGACCAGGTTGAACTCCGAAGTTTCGGCGATTTTCTTGGCTGTGCCGGCAAATGCCGCGCTGTCCCCACCGACGTCCTTGAGTACAATCAACTCCGGTCTGAGGTTTAAGCCGACCCGCTCGAACTGAAATGCATTCCAGGCCTTGAGCTTGGTTTCAAGATCAGCTTCGGCGATGTCGGATCCGACTAAAGCTGCCAGCAGGGTCTTATTGTAAAATGTTTTTTCATGCCGGTACTGGACCGTCTCACCGCCCGTGGTGGCGGCCCTTACCCCTTTGCCGATGGCCACCGGACGGATCGGCGGCGCCGATGCTTCCGACAGTTGCTCTCTGGCTTCATCGGAAACGTAGGGGCAGGCGTCCAGTTCTGCCTTTCCGGAAGCTAGATTCATGGCAAAGGCCAGGCAGGTGGGAACCCCGCATTCTTTGCAGTTGGTCTTCGGCAGGAGTTTGAAAATCTGAATACCCGTTAATGCCATTTTTATCTCCTTAATCTTGTGTTACGAGTTTCGTGTTGCGCGTTGCGTGCTTCGCGTTGCGCGTTACGTGGTTCGTGTTACGGGTCTCGAGCGCGGTTCGGGTTTTGAGTTTGTGTTGTGTGTCACGGGTTACGCGTGCTGCAATGCAGCTACCGCGCAACCCGTAACTCGTAACCCGTAATTATCCGATGATCGGGTCCATATCCAGGGCCGGGTGCTTTTTCTCCTGGAGGAAAGGCATAATTTCTTCCTCGGTAATGCCAACGGTTTCGTCGGCAATCCGATCGTATAAATCGGGAATACCCAGCTCTTTGCCCCGCTTTTCGATCCGCTCTTTGATCTCTTCTTTGAGAATCTTGGGCATCCAAACCATCCGGGCCAGGCCGCCGTCACCCACGATAAATTTACCCTGGGTGATATTGAACTTGGAATGACCTACAAAACCCGGGGAAGAGGCACCACCACCCATAACACCGGCCAGGGTGGTAAACTTCATGCCGCAGGGTGTTTCGCCCATGTAATCCCGGTTGACCGTCATCACCCCGTTGCAGGACGGCAGCATGGCAGCAATGCACTCGCAGCATCCGCAGGTGGTCATGGGATCGATCACCATGGAGTAGAAGTTATAGTGGCTGACGGCTCCACGGGAAGCCTTGTAGACAAAATCGTTGACCCCTTTCCACTGACCCAGCACCGGGTCCAGGCACTCGCCTTTTTCGATCGGCTGGTTGGGTCCGGTGGGGTTGATTTCAAAGGAAGCCTTGCAGTCCATCCAGTTGTACGCACCGCACAGCCCGGTCCGCTCGGGGCTGACCGTGCAGACATGATTGGGTGCAAAGGACTGACACAGGGTGCAGGAGTAATAGGTTTCCACATCCTCGTCGGTCATCTTCTCGACCCGCTCGTCGCGGGTCCTGTACTCGCCCCGGGCCCGTTTGGTCAGCTCGTCGACATCTTTTTTGTTGGTGTACAGGGTCACCTGAACCTTGTCGACAATCTTTTGAAAATCCTGATGAAATTTGGCATGCAGGACGGTGCCGATGTCTTTTAAGGTAAAGCCTTTTTCGATGGCGGCTTTACTGAGCCGGACCCAGGAGATATCCCGTTGCCCGATATGCATGATGCCCTGGATGTAGTTGATCAGGTGATGGATCTGGCGTTCGATGATCGGCTCGAAATCCTGCTGAAACTCGCGGCCGGCAATCTGGACAAAGATGCCCAACGGAAAGGTGCCGCCCTCTTTGATGTCGGTGACATCCGGGCCGACGATCTCGACCTTGCCGTCCTCGATTTCATTCATTTCGGCCATATTGACCAGTTCGGTGCACTGGGTCTTGCCCCCGCCGGTCTGGGCGTGAAGATCGGCACCCCGAACCCGTTCACCTTCATAGGCCGGACCGAAGGACAGCGGAATATCGATTTCGGACACCGTCACCTTCAGTCCCCTGACCTCAACCGACCTCTGGACAAGCTCATCGTGGGCCACATTGGCCACCACATGTTCGTAGGTACAGATACCGGTGGGCAAAATTTCAGGGATATCGGTGTCGGCCAGGGTCGGAAAGCCCCAGTTGACACAACCGGCGGCAGCGCCGGCCCAGTCGGTGCCCACATCACCCAGGGCGTTGACAAAGGCAAAGATACGGTTTTTGTTGTAAAGCAGCATCTTTTTGTAGTCACCGGGCTGAACGTTGCCGAAGGCCATGGCCGCACGGTTGGCAAAGCCCAGGGCAAAAATAGCCGAAGAAATATCCGGTCCGAAGGGAACGATCCGGGTATTCCAGCCGATCTGAACCCCGGCTTCGATCAGCTGATCGGTGACGGAAGTGTTGTTCTGATTCGCCGCCAGAAAGATATACAGACTGCGTCTCTGGTAATCTTCGACGATATCTTTGGCAATTTCCGCAGTCGGCGCAGCGCCGACGATGGCCGCAAAACCCGGGGCGGTGCCGTCAACGAATTCCACGCCTCTTTTACGGAAAACGGTGTCGTCCGCAGCTCCCAGCCAGATTTTGCCGGCTTCCAGATCGGGTTCCTCGGAATGCAGATAGAAATCCGGCTCGTTAAGATACCGCAGGGCTTCGCGAATCTCGAAACAAAACAAAGTGGCCATACCGGCATCCAACAGCGGTCCCAAGAAGGGCAGATGGTTCATGCCCTTGACGTGGGGCGGCAACAGCTTGCGCGCTACATCCAGCGGTTTTTTAATATCTTCAAGAGTTTCAACCTTGATTCCAAGAAGTGAATAGATCACCGGCAGAAAATAGGCCGTGTTGGGGAACCCGACCTTGGTATCGGCATCATAGGTTCCCAGAGCCCTTTGGTACTCCCCTTCGACCTGGGAAACAACATTGTAGCCACCCTGGATGGCGGCAAATGCAACTAACTTTGACATAATTTCCTCCTTCGTGGAGATTAGTTAAAAATTAAATATTTAAGATTGAATATTGAGTATTTAAGGTCCGCCTCCGGCGGATCATTAAAATGCCGGAGCAAAGCGACTTCCATAAATTGTTCCGCCGCAGGCGGATCAATTATCAATCGTCATTATTAATTCTTTAGGCCTCAAGTGCCTGACGACTGGCCATATCCATCAGCACCCGCTCCCTGGCCTTGTCGATACCCAGCGCTTTGCGCTTTTTGTCGATGTGGTCGATAATGGCATGGGCATGCTTGATCGGATCGGTGTACATATCCCACATACCGCCGTATAGCTTTTCCATCTCTTTGAACAGATAATCCTGGAAAACGGGGGCCCCCGTGGTTTGTAGAATACCGCCGAACACGGTGTAAACACCCGAGCTGACAAAATAGTGCCCGATGGAAATCGCCTTTTCACTCATCCATTCCGGTGCACTGCCGGCCGCCGGCAAATCCGAGATATCATTGCCGAGACCGCCCGCTTTCACCATTTCAGTCAGGACCAGCAAAATACGGCTGTTATCCACACAGGAGCCCAAATGCAGCACCGGCGGAATTCCCACGGTTTCGCAGACTTCGGCCAGGCCGGGCCCGCAGTAAACCGCGGCGGTTTCCGGCGTCAACAGTCCCACCGTCGCACATGCAATGGCGTTGCAGCCGGTGGTCAGAACAATGACGTCGTTTTTGATCAATTCTTTAATCAGGGTGATGCATTCATTGTTGTGCTGGGAGCGGGCATTGTTGCATCCCACGACGCC
>JBATKU010000056.1:0-67110 GCA_049669725.1 Desulfobacterales bacterium | reverse complement strand
TTCCAAAGCAGCACAAATTAAAGCTGAAAGGTTGGGATTTGATGTGAACCCCGAACCTCTAAACCCTGAACCCCTGAACGGTTACAGCGTAAAACTTATGTAAAACCTCTTTCGGCGTGTTGACAGTCAATTAAGTATCTTTATAAGATACAAATAGAAGCCGTAAATAGGGTTCAAAGGCGAGACACCTGAAACCTCTGTCCATATTGGGGAGTAACGTAATGAAAATTGTCAAAATTATCTGCCTTTTTATCATAATTTCGTTGGCGGTCGCCTCTGCGGGGGAAGCCCAATCCAACCATGAAGTAATCCGCCGACAGGCACAGAAGGCCTATCAAGACGGCAACTGGAATGATGCCTATCAGTTGTTTCGCCAATTGGTCCTTGAGGCTGTCACCGATCCGAAATTGGTCGGCCGTGACTTTGTGCAGGCCTGGCAGTGTCTGCGCAATCTGAACCGAATAAATGAGCTGGATAAATTTCGCGAAGCGGTGATTGAAAAACATATTGACAACTGGCGCCTGCTGCAGGCAGCCGCCGGCAGCTGCAGCCAGAACAACCACTGGGGCTATATGGTCGCCGGTGAATTCCAGCGCGGTTCACATCGCGGCGGCGGCAAATACGTCAACGCCGTCGGACGGGATCGCGTCCGGGCTTTGCAATTGATGGAACTGTCACTGACGTTGACCGCCGGTGATTCCTCGAAATCCGAAGTTGCTAATTTCTATCTCGAGTTCGCCCGCACCCTTCTCCAATACAGCGGTCAGACTCAGTCCTGGCGGCTGCAATATTTAACCGATCTGACCCGTCTGCCCGACTACGAACCCGGCTACGGTTACGGCAGCGGTACCCAGGGTGCCCCGGTGGATGAAATAGGAAACCCGGTTTTTTACAGAATCCCGGACACCTTTCAATCAGCCGGATCAGATGGTGAACGCTGGCGATGGCTGCTGGCAAATGCTGCCCGCATAAACCCTGATCTGGAAACCCATGTCAAATATAGCCTGGCAACTTTTCTTCACAGTCAATTCGGCGTTCAGACCCTGTCATCCTACGGAAATTTTTTTACCCGTAGCGCCTCAGCACCAGATAAGGATGCCCTAAAGGATGAGCTGCGCCCCTATGAAGTTCACACGCTGACCGACAACGAATCGCTGGCCCGGTTAGCAGTCGGCGTGAAACGTTTCAGCCTTCCTGATGAATTTAATTATATCAGCCTTTTTAAACAGATCCTCCAAAGCCCGAATCAAGGATATGCGGATGATGCCGCCAGGAATCTGGCCGGGATTTATGAAAACCGCAGATTGTATGACCGGGCGGTGGATTACTGGGTTCAATATAAAAAATATGATTCTACCCGTGCCCAGAACCAAATTGATCAAATCATAGATAGCTGGGGTGTTTTTGAGCCCATCGGAAACCAGCCTTCCGGACGCATTCCGACGGTGGAATATCGCTTCCGCAACGGCTCGCGGGTCAATTTCAAGGCTTACCGTATCCGGATGGCAACCCTGCTAAAAGACGTTAAAGCTTATATCCGATCCAATCCGCGGCGCCTGGATCGTCGCAAGGTGGAGATCAACAACATCGGATGGCGCCTGGTCGAGGAAAACCAGACCCGATACATCGGCAAAAAGGCGGCCGATTGGGATTTGGAATTGACCCCTGATAAACGACACTGGGATCGGCGTGTCACCGTCAAGACCCCCGATTCGCTGTCCCGGGCCGGTGCCTACCTGATGGTGGCCAGGCTGCAAGACGGCAACACGGCCCGCATCATAATATGGATCAGCAATACGACCATCATAAAAAAGCCCCTGAACAGACAGGTATTGTACTACCTGGCCGACGCCGTCAACGGCCAACCGCTGGGCAACACCACCGTTGATTTTTTTGGTTACCGTACCGAAAGAATCAAAGGGACCAAACGCTATCGAATCCTTCATAAAAATTTTACCCGCCAAACAGACCGAAACGGTCAGATCATAACGGGACCGGCGGAAATGGAAAATAACTATCAATGGCTGGCATCCGTCAGCACCCATGACCGCCTGGCATACCTGGGATTTTCAGGTATCTGGTACCCGAACTATTACGACCGTGAATACAACCAAACCAAAACCTTTGTCATGACCGATCGGCCTGTTTACCGGCCCAAACAAAAAGTCCGTTTTAAACTGTGGGTGCGCCATGCCAAATATGATCAAACCGATACATCCGCTTATGCCGGTCATCATTTTACCGTAATGATCTACAATCCGAAAAACGAGCAAATCTATACCCAAAATATCCAGGCCGATGCCTATGGCGGACTGGAGGGGGAGTTTGAGGTCCCTGCCGATGCGCCCCTGGGCGTCTATCGCATTTCCCACGGGTCCGGAATCGTTTATGGCGGAAACACTTTTCGGGTTGAAGAATATAAAAAGCCCGAATTTGAAGTAAAAGTGGCGGCACCCACCGAGCCGGTGAAACTGGGTGAAAAAATCCCGGCGGTTATCAAAGCCAACTACTACTTCGGATCACCGCTGACCCAAGCAACCGTAAAATACAAAGTATACCGGACCAGAGAGGATGACCGCTGGTATCCCTCCTTTTATTGGGATTGGTTTTATGGACCGGGCTACTGGTGGTACGGGTACGATTATTCATGGTATCCCGGCTGGGTGCGGTGGGGCTGTAAACAACCGATCTGGAGCTGGTGGCCCCAGCAGTCGAATATCCAACCGGAAATCGTTGCTGATGGTGAGGTGAAAATCGGTGCAGACGGTACGGTACGAATCGAAATTGATACCGAATTGGCCGGCTTGATCCATCCGGATTCGGATCATCGCTATACCATCACCGCCGAAGTACGCGACCAATCCCGGCGAACCATTGTCGGCCAGGGGCATGTGCTCGTGGCCCGTCAACCGTTTAAAGTCTATGCCTGGACAGATCGCGGGCACTATCGCGTGGGCGATACCGTTCATGCCGGTTTCAAGGCCCAGACCCTGGCTAAGAAACCGGTTCAGGGCCAAGGGTTACTCAAACTGCTGCGCATTACCTATAAAAATAATGCACCCCGGGAAACGGAAGTCGCCCGCTGGGACCTTGATACTGATACTGAAGGCCGCACCGATATTCAAATCCAGGCCAGCAGGGCCGGGCAATATCGATTGTCCTACCAGCTAAAGGACCAAAAAAGCCACGTCATTGAGGGCGGTTACATTTTCACGGTACGCGGTGAAGGTGATGACGGCGCGCACTATCGTTTTGCCAAAATCGAACTGGTCCCGGATAAACAGGATTATGCCCCGGGTGACCGCGTCCGTCTTATGATCAATACCGATTATCCAGGGGCTGCCGTCGTTCTTTTTGTCCGGCCGGCCAATGGTATTTATCAGCCGCCCAAAATTGTCCACATGACCGGCAAAAGTACGGTTGAAGAAATAGCAATCACCCCAAAGGATATGCCCAATTTTTTCGTTGAAGCTATTACCGTCTATGAGGGCAACGTCCACACCGAAACCCGTGAAATCATCGTGCCGCCGGAAAAACGGGTGCTGAATGTCAACATCGAGACTGCAAAAACAGCTTACCGGCCGGGCGAAAAAGCCGGTTTTAAAATAAAACTCACCGATTACAGCGGTGAACCGTTTCAGGGAACTGCCGTGATGACCGTCTATGATCGTGCCCTCGAGTATATCTCCGGGGGCTCCAATGTTCCAGAAATTCGCCGCTTTTTCTGGAAGTGGCGGCGTCAGCATTATACCCGGACGGAATCCAATCTGGCCCGCTGGTTCTATAATCTCCTCAAGAAAAGTGAAACCCCCATGCGCAATATCGGTGTGTTCGGCCACTTAATGACCCAGGATCTAACTTCCGGCAAAGAGGACGCTTCAGGTGAAATCTTGGCGGAGGAATCCGCCCGCTCGGATGCGGCGTCGGCCCCGGGCGAGTTCAAGGCCGGTGCGCAACCTGCGGCCCTTAAAAAAGCCGGGTCCGCCGGCCTGGAGGACAAAGAAGGCGGCCGCCGCGAACAGGAGCCGGTCGACGGTTCAGCAGCAGCGCCTGATTTGGTCAAACCCCACGTGCGCACCAAATTTGCCGATACTGCTTTCTGGGCCGGAACCATTCAGACGGATACCGCCGGTATGGCTGAAGTTGATTTTGCCATGCCCGAAAATCTGACCGGCTGGAAAGTGATGGTATGGTCCATGGGCCACGGTACTAAAGTGGGCCAGGGTTCGGCAGAGGCTGTCACCCGCAAGGATTTGATCCTGCGCCTGCAGGCACCGCGATTTTTCGTGGAAACAGATGAAGTCGTGCTCTCGGCCAATGTCCATAATTATTTAAGAGATAAAAAGACCGCCCGGGTTCGTCTGGAATTTGAGGGCGGCTGCCTGGCCCTGATGCAAGGAGACCAAAGTCAAAAGTCGGTCATCATTGAACCAAACGGTGAAAAACGGGTGGATTGGCGTGTTACCGTGGTTAAAGAAGGCCAGGCCGTCATCCGCATGCAAGCACTGACCGATGAAGAGTCCGATGCCGTTCAAATGCAGTTTCCGGTCTATGTGCACGGCATGACCAAACAGGTGCCGCGCAGCGGTGTCATCCGTCCTGAGGCAACCGAAGCGTCAGTTTTATTCGAGGTACCGGCCGCGCGTCGCGTTGACGAATCGCGACTTGAACTGCGTTTTTCACCCACCCTGGCCGGCGCCATGGTCGATGCCTTGCCCTATTTGACCGCCTACCCGTATGGCTGCACCGAACAGACCCTCAATCGCTTTCTGCCGACGGTGATCACCCAGCGGATACTGACCAACATGGGACTGGATCTGCAGGTCATCAAAGAAAAGCAAACCAACCTCAACGTCCAGGAACTCGGCAGTCACCGGCAAAGGGCCGGCCAGTGGCTGCGCTATGACCACAACCCGGTGTTTGACGAAGAAAGGGTGGCTGATATGGTCGCCGCCGGCATTAAACGGTTGGCCGATATGCAGCTGTCGGATGGCGGCTGGGGCTGGTTCAGTGGATATGGTGAAACATCATACCCCCACACGACGGCCTACGTGGTTCATGGACTTCAAATCGCCCGGGATGCAAAGGTAAAGCTCCCCGCCGGCATGATAGAGCGGGGGATACAGTGGCTGCAGAATTATCAGAACAAAGAAATCGAGCGTCTCAAACGCTGGAAGCACAAAAATAAAAACGGCAAATCACGCGTCGACAACCTGGATGCCTTTGTTTACATGGTGCTGGTGGATGAAGACATCGATCGCCGGGAAATGTGTGAATATCTTTATCGCGACCGCACCCACCTGGCAGTTTATGCCAAGGCCATGTTCGGCCTGGCGCTCTACAAATTGGAAGAGGTCAGCAAACTAAATATGATTTTGCAGAACATCGAACAATTCCTGGTGTCCGATGATGAAAACCAGACCGCCTACCTTAATCTGCCCCACAGTTCATACTGGTGGTACTGGTACGGCAGTGAATACGAGGCCCATGGATATTATCTCAAGCTCTTGTCCCGTACTGAGCCCAAAAGCCAAAAAGCATCCCGGCTGGTAAAATATCTGCTCAACAACCGCAAACATGCCACCTACTGGAAAAGCACCCGGGATACGGCGGTGATCGTTGAGGCTTTTGCCGAATATCTCAGCACCAGTGGCGAAGACGACCCGGATCTGACCCTGGATATTTATGTTGACGGCCGTAAGGCCAAAACGGTGGAAATCGACGCTGAAAATCTGTTCACCTTCGACAATAAATTTGCTCTGGAAGGCAGTGATATCACCACCGGAGATCACCGGCTGACCCTCAAAAAGAACGGCAAGGGTCCCATCTATTTCAATGCCTACCTGGATTATTTCACCCTCGAAGATTTTATCACCCGCGAGGGCCTGGAGATTAAAGTCAATCGCCGTGTTTACCGCTTGAAGGAAGTCGATAAGAAAATCAAAGATGTGGGTACTCGGGGCCAGGTGGTGGATCGTAGGGTGGAAAAATATGAACGGGTGCCGCTGGAGAACCTGTCAACAGTGGCAAGCGGAGAGCTTGTCGAAATAGAGCTGGAAATCGAAAGCAAGAACGACTATGAATACCTGGTGTTTGAAGATATGAAAGCCGCCGGGTTTGAGGCTGTCAATGTTCGCAGCGGCTACGACGGCAATGAAATGGGGGCCTACGTGGAATACCGTGACCGCAAGGTGTGTTTTTTCGTACACCGCTTAGCCCGCGGCCGGCACAGCATCAGTTACCGATTGCGGGCTGAGATACCGGGAAAATTCAGCGCCCTGCCCACCCGGGCCTATGCCATGTATGCACCGGAACTAAAGGCCAACTCGGATGAAATTAAATTGATTATTGAAGATAATTAGAAATAATTTGTGACTTTTAAAGGAAATTTTTTACCGCAGAGGCGCCGAGAACGCAGAGTAAATAGTTTTATGTTTGCCGTTGAGAGGACGGCAAACATAAAGCTGCAATCCCTTTTGACCGACATTTATTATCTGCCAAAAATGGCAAAGTTACTAATACAAACGGGGGCAATCGATGACTGCAAAAGTAAACAACCGCAGCACCATACATAAGGGCAAAGTATTTGAGTTGATTAGAGAGAACGTAACCCTGGAAAACGGTACGACCACCGATGTGGAGTTTATCGAGCATCCCGGCGCAGCGGCCATCATTCCAATGCTCAGCAATACCCGGGTGGTTTTACTCAAACAATACCGCCATGCTTTAAAGAATTTTATCTGGGAAATTCCCGCCGGGACACTCGACCCGCAGGAAGAAATCATCAGCTGTGCGAAGCGGGAATTAACTGAAGAGACGGGTTATTCAGCCGGGCAGTGGCACCGGCTGGGAGAAATTACACCGCTGCCGGGTTATTCGGATGAACGCATTCACATTTTTCTGGCAACGGATTTGCATCCGGCCGACCGGCATCTCGATGCAGATGAAGTCATCCATGTGCAGGAGGTTGATTTTTTTAAGGCACTTGAAATGATCGGCGATGGTGAAATTCAGGATGCCAAATCGATTGCGGGACTGTTTTTGGCATCTTCCTGGTTAAAAGGTAACCCTTAAGCTGGATGCTAATGCCTTGCCGCGCACAACGACCCTTTCGGTTTGTTCGACCTGCTCGCGCTCCATCGCCGGCATAACAACCATGATACCAGCGAAAAACCAGAAAGGTTCCATAATACGAACGATGATGAAGGTGTTCGCACCTAATGCGTGAACGATAAGCCCCACGAAACCGGCAAGGAAACCGAACCCCAGGCCTTGAAAGTAGGGTGTTTTTATTTCTTTCAAATTATTCAGGGTGACTTTGAATATCGAAAATAAAAGATAGCAAAACGCAATAAAGCCTAAAATACCGGTCTCGACCAGCACCCGGGGATACTGGGCGTCTACAAAACTATAGCCGGTAATCCCATACCCCAAAAAAGGATGTTTGGGAAAATCTTCTAAGGCCTTTTTCCAGCTTACCAATCTTGCGGAAGTTGAGGTATCTAAACGAATATCCCCGATTTTAACCTGCCCCTTTGCTTCAGGCTGGGTAAAGGTGTACATGATTCTATTTTTGACCGCCGTTGGAAGATAGAGAGGGCTCACCAAAAAAGAAACCATTAAAACCCCAACTATAATAATCCTGCGATCTGCCATAAAACCCAACGCCATCAGGGCCGGGATTAGGGCCAGATAAGAGGTTCGGGATTGGGTGAACAGAAACGGGGGAATGATGCAAAGGAGTAATAGGACCAGAATCTGCTTGGTTCCTGAATTATCCGTTCTGGCCAGCAAGCCGGCGGCGACTACCCCGATAAATAGCAGATATCCACCGAAGGTATTGGGCTCTCCCATTTCCCCTTCAAAGGGCGCGCTCACCCGCCCCCCAGCGGGAATCTGTAAGATACCGATAATTGAGGCGATAAAGCAGGTTAAAAGCAAACAGAACACAAAGCGTTTGATTTGATCTGTGCTGCGAACATGATTGACCATCATAAAAAATATGATGAAGTATTCAATGTATTTTAGGACAAACAAAAAACCGGTTTTCATCTCCACCCGGCCGGCCATGATCCCGAAGCCGGTGGATAAAACACAGACCAAAACATAAATCAGGATGGCCTTATTTAGGGGGGTTTTTAAAAACAGACCCAGCTCTTTTTTAACGGCATTTCTGGCAAACCAGCTCAGCCCGATCACAGCCAGCAGGAAATCTTCCAGCCGCAGGGTAACGCCTCTTTCCAGTGATGCCCCACCTGTCCCACCGGTTATAATCTCAGGTGACAACAGCATGGAAAAGATCAGAAGGTAAAGACCCAATTCAATCTTGATAAAAGAGACGGTGAAAATAATCAGGGCCAGCACACCGAGAAACATGATTGACGGTGGGTACTGGGTAATAAGGTATCCTGTCAGCAAAGAAACCAACAAAAATATTATTATAAAGAGAGTTGACCGCACCTCTTACCTCTGGTTAGGTATGTTATATTTTTGATAAGTTAATCAAAAATATAGGGAATAATTGAAAACTAAGACGTTACCTCATCAATGGGATAATGGAGGCTGGGTTTTGCAATGAATCTTACTTCGATACGAAAAAGCCTTTAAACGCAGAAAACCAATCGGGAATCGAAAGATCTAAATCCTGCCAAAAAAGGCCAAGGGACAGTAAAATCAAGGCGGTCAGTAATATTGTCCCCTTTATATACTTACCTTGGATACTGAATCCCTCGGGTTGCTGAAACCATTCATTAAGCTTGCTCTTCTTTTTATCTTTTCCGGTTTCCGGCCCGTAATAATAGTGAGAATGGTATCTGAAGTATTCGGGACCGGCTTCCGGCTTGACATTATTTAAAACAACACCCAGGACCTTGGCATCCACATTATCCAGAGTAGACTTGGCCCGTTTCAAAACCCCGCGTGCGATTTTGCCCACGGTATAAACCAGAAAAATTCCATCCATCAAAGGTGCAATTTCTGTCGCATCGGCAACCGGCAATACGGGAGGAGCATCCACAAAAATAAAATCATATTCCTTGCCGGCTTCCGTCAAAAACTCCTTGAAACGGGATGAACTGAGTATTTCCGTGGGGTTGGGAGGTTGGGTGCCGGCGGTTACAAAATTCATGTTGTCCATGCCCGGCGTTTGAAGAATATCGTCGATTCCAAAATCGCCCAACATGACATCTGAAATAGAATTGGTCACTTCTTTCCAATGGTAATTGCCAAGCACATAGTCCGTAATGCCGGGTTCCCTTGACAATCCGAATACTTTGTGAACCAGCGGTTTGCGCAAATCCGCATCCACCAGCAGCACCTTGTTACCGGCCTGGGCCATGCTCAGAGCCAGATTGACAACGTTTAAAGTTTTACCCTCTTGAACAAATGAACTCGTAATTAAAAAGAGTTTGCCCTTCATCTCCAGGCGCAAAAATTGGAGGTTGGTTCGCAAAGCGCGGAAGGCTTCTGCGCCCATGGACTTGGGTGCGTAATGGGTGACGAGATCCTTCGATCTGTCCTTTTCCTGTGTCCCATCGGAGCGTTTTTTCCCCTTGGTATCGCTGCCAAGCTGGGGAATGACGCCCAGTACCGGCACATTCAACAACTCTTCCACATCTTCGATGGTCCCCATGGAGGTGTCCAACACCTCTGCCAGAAAAGCAAAAACAACACCGATTATCAGTCCCATCACGATGCCGGTCATCACAATTATTAATTTGGATGGTATGTTAAAGGGCTCCGCCGGCACCACCGCAGGTTTGACAATTGTAACTTCTTCGACTTTACCGGATTCCTGGATAAGGGTTTCCTGGTATTTCTCCTTTAACTGGGAGTAAAGGGATTCTTGCAGCTCGACATCACGCTGCAGCCGTACCAGCTGCAATCCTTTTTCCGGTAGACTCAGATTTTCCCGTCGAAGTTGCCCCATTCTTTGCAGCAGGGCTGTTTCCCGGGCGCTATAGGCGTTGACTAAAGATTGAAGTTCCTTTGTTGTTTCGTGCAGCACAGCCCCAATCTGGTCGTCTATTTCAATGACTTTGGGGTGTTTCTTGGTAAAATTGATCAACAGTGTCTGCCGCTTCAACAGCAATTCACTCAACTTGGTTTTTAAGCTATACACTGGAGAATTCGGTGAAGCCGAAAAAAAGCTCCCTTTTAATTCAGTTGATTTGTTAAGATTCGCAGCCTCAATCATCCGGAGTTGGGATTTAGCTTCCGCTTTGTCAATTTTGGCTTTTTCATACTCAGTCTCAACTGTGTAAAGCCGGTTTAACGTATTTTGCGTTTGGGCATCCAGAGATATCAGGGCATAGCTTTCTTTAAAGGCTTGAAGCTCCTGTTCGGCCGACCTGAGCCGGTTGGAAGTCAGCCGGAGCTGCTCTTCGATGAAGGTCTTGGTCTCAAATGTTTTTTTGTTCTTTTCCCGGATGTTATATTGACGGTAGGATTGGGCGAACACATTTGCCACCCGGGCCGCTTCCCGGGCATCTTCGGATTCCAGTCGGATATCAATGATATTGGTCCCTTCCTGATGTTCGGGCTCCACCATGGATTTAAGATGCCGGATGACCGTCAGGTATTTTTGAGACTTTTGAATCGCTTCCTCGGAAATATTCTCCGGAAGCCACCCCATGGATTTGGCGGTCTCGCACAGGACCGGAAAGCTTGTAATGATATAAGCATGGGTCACCATATTCTCCGACTGCCGCCAGTAGCCGCCGGTTAAAATGGATGCCAGGTTTGAAAATCGATCAACTTTAATAGCGGAGGTGGCTTCAAAAAGCGGGGTCGGTTCCTTGAATTTAGCAAATCCGTAACTGCAAATCCCCACCAGCAAAACCATGAAGATAATGGAGGCTTTTCTTTTTTTAATGATTCGCCAGTAATCCCTTAAATCGACATCATATTGTGCCATTACAAAATTTCCTCACCATATGAAACAAGGATTTTTTTCAACCAGGGCCGGATACAAGAACCTGCATATGTTTTCGGCAAAATTACCATTAATGCGTATACTCTAATTAATGGATCCTGTACTAATGATATCAGCCGCTCTATACCAATCTATTACGGTGCGCGCCGGCCAGAGTATTATTTCGAACAGCGGTCTGATACGCTGGTTATATAGATTTATATTCCCCCAACCGCTGCGCGGCACGTAAACCATATCGCCACTGGCCAATACAACATTTTGCGAGAGATTTCCCTCTTCGATCAAACTTTTTAGATCCGCCGTAATAATTTCAGGACTGGCAGGATCCCCGCGCACCACCCGGGCGGCATCGGTTGAAGCGAATACCGTGGCACCACCCGCCTTGGAAATGGCATCAGACAGGCGCATATCGGATCCTGCGAATGTGTATGCTCCGGGCTTTTCAACTTCGCCAAAGACATAGACGCGATTGCCGCCTTCTTCCAGGGTCGGTACAAAAACCAGATCACCATCATTGAGCACCAGATCCTGGCTGAGGTCCCCCTTGTTGATGGCCTCGAAAAGATCCAATGAAATCGATTGCCCGCTTTGTCGCCGGATTCTGATATCGCCCATATCGGCATCTTTGGTCATCCCGCCATATTGGGTAATCATTTCCAAAGCGGTCGCTTTACGTATCAATCGGTACTTACCGGGGCCTGTTCCGGGTCCGTGATAGTTGATGGCCCCCATTAAATGTACGAATTTGCTGTTATGCTCCTTGACGACTACGTCAATCCGGGGATTTCTAACGTATTCCTTTAAATAGGTTGTCAGCACACGATCCAGATCGGAAAATGTCATTCCATTGACTGTCAAGTCTTCCACAAAACCGAAAGATATCTTGCCGTCCTCGCGAACCAAAATCTCCTCTCTTTTCGGCGTGGTGCCTTCCCACAGGGTAATCTCCAGGGTATCACCGGGATCGATCTTGTATTCTGCCACACCGCTAATTGTTTTAAATACATCATTTTCTAGTGGTGTTTGCACACCGGCATGACCCTCGGAAGACTTTAATTCCTCAACCTGGTGCTGCTGAACAATTTTAAAGGCCCCTTCTTTTCCAGGCCATATTTTAATTCCCTCTCCAAAACTGGCGGCACATAGATCCATTCGAGCATCATCATCCAGATCATCCAGGGCCATCACGTAATAAGACCCGGTAGACGGAAACAGGCCCTCAAAACGTGACCAGCGCCCTTTGCCCCGGTTGCGCCAGGCCTTGATGCCTTCCGAATCCAAAGAGCCGGCGACAATATCCATCAGACCGTCTTCATCCAGATCCATCGCAAGTACGGTCCAATAACTTCTGTTTTTTTTCGGTGCCGGGGTTTCGCCGACACCGGATGCGGTTTTTGCCTGGGTTTTGGTCTTGCGCTTCAAATACTCATCTGGTGTCATGATGCTGGAAAAATTTCCCCTGCCGTCTCCCGTAAAAATCCGGATTCCTTTTTTATAGGATCCGGCAAGAATATCGAAATTGCCGTCTTTATTTAAATCACCTATACTTAGTCCGTAAAAACTGCCTCTTTCCAGAGGCGGAGTTGATGACCACCTGCCGGTTCCATCGCCCAGCCAGACCCTCAGGGCGCCATAAGTCCCCCAGCCTGCTCCTATCAGATCCAGATGGCCGTCATGATTGAGATCAGCCGGAAGAACATCCATATATATACCGCTGATGGTGGGCCCGGTTTCCACCGGCCACCTCCCTTGACCGTCACCCAACCAGATCTGGATGCCGCCCTGGGTCGCTGATGTCGAATTGGCGGCGATAATATCCATATGGCCATCGCCGTTGACATCGGCTGTTTTTATCCCTTCAAATTTATTAATTTCAATAGGACCCTTGCCGATTTTCCATTGGCGCCTGGATTGATTCATCCATACCTTGATTCCTGAAGACTGCCTTTGAACAGAAAAAATGATGTCTGCCAGACCGTCCTCATTAATATCCGCCACTGCAATGTAACGAACTTCCCCTTTAACCGGGAGGTACTGGGGTGGGGATATGCCGCCCAGGCCATCTCCGTAGTTAATGGTAACCATGCCGGGAGAAGACGCCCCGCCGACAACATCGAGGTTACCGTCGTTGTCCAGGTCGTGGATCGTCACTGCACGAAATTTTCCGGCTAAAGAAAGACCGTCCGCTTTGGGCTTAGCCGGTTGCGGTGTATCAACTTCAGGTGCGGTTGCACAACCGGAAACACCGCCTATAAAAGCCGCTGCCGTCAAGAGCAGCAGTATTCCCACCAAAAAGATTCTCTTACTGATAATAAATTGTTTCACGATCCGGTTCATGGTCATGATCCTAAATCTTCAATGGCATCCTGAACCACCGTGCTGTCAACGATTCTGGCCTGACGCATCAAGCCGATGAGCAGACAACGGTCACACAGGTTGTTGATGCGCAATGGTATCCCGCCGGTGTATTTGTATAGCGCTTCGATAGCTTCCCGGGAAAATATGCCCCGGGATGCTCCTGCGCATTTCAAACGGTGGACGACATAATTCAGTGTATTTTGAATGTCCAGCGGTTCAAGGTTGTATTTAATGCTGATTCTTTCTTTTAAGGGTTGCAGTTCGGAAATTTTTTTCAGCAGCGGCGGCTGGCCAAGCAAAATCAGGGTGATTAAAAAATCGTCATCAGATTGAATATTGAGCAGCATCCGCAGTTCATCCAATGTGGCCGAATTGTCGATGACATGGGCCTCGTCAATGGCCAGAACGGTGTTGATTCCTTTTTCTGCGTTCTGACTCAATAACCGCTGCATCTGATCCAGCAAAACCGTCTTGGAACCGTTTTCTGCGCTTCCGCCCAGTTTTAGGACAATCGCTTTGATAAGATCGATTGGCTGTAAAGCGGGGTTGGAAATGGTTTGGAGATGATACTGGTCCTTGTCGAGATGATCGGATAAGGCTTTGATGACGGCGGTCTTGCCACAGCCGACCTCACCGGTCAACATGGCGACCCCTTTGCGGTGTTCAATCACATACAACAATCTACGGAGGGCCTCCTCGTGCTGAGGCGACCGATAGAAAATGTTGCGGGTCGGCACATTCCCAAAAGGCGTTTTTTGAAGTTCCCAATGCTCTAAATACATAAAACACCTATACTCTAATAACGGATGAAATCGCCGCATTTTCAGACGATTCATCCGCTATACTCTTTTTTAACCACTCCTGCATTTAGAGGTTTGTTTAGACAAAATTTTATGCCTCTCACACCGGTTGAGCCTGCGACAGTTCCTGGATTTCACTTTCGGAAACCGAATCGACGATATTTAAGAGCGGGTTATCCGGCAACGCAATAATTCGTTCCGTTAATACCTGCCGCTTCTGGGAATCGTATATGATTTGCAGTTTCGGTCGCATGGGTTGTTCCGGATAGGTTTCAATCACCTTTCCAATGGCGTTTGAATTCAGCCTCACAAAGCTGTAGATTGGAAAGGCGGTAAATATACTCAACAGTGATTTTAAATGTTTGCGCTGAAACCGATTTTTACAGGTATTGATAATCTCTTTTACGGCGGTAAAATGGGTCAATTTCTCCCTCTGGGGTCTCGAATGGATGAGGGCCTCATACATATCCAAGAGTCCGATAATCTGGGCGTACTCATGAATCTCGTCTCCCCTCATTGCCCTCGGGTAACCTGATCCATCGATTCTTTCATAAACCTGGGCAGCGCTTTCCGCCAAATAGGCAAACCCGTCGCCAAAGGACCGCAGAATTTTGTAGCTGTAATTGGGTCGCTCCCTGAGGATATCGATTTCCTGCTGGCTGAGTTTTTCCTGCTTGTACAAAATCTTATCCGGGATAACCGCCATGCCGACATCATGCAGCAGGGCCGCCATGGCAACTTCCAATTTTTGTTTTTTACTAAATCCAAGATTTTCTGCCATTTTAAGGCAATATATGGCAACGTTGACACTGTGGTGAATTACATACTTAAAGCGATCATCTATATGAATGGCCTTAATGAAAAGCTCATCCCGCGGGTGATTAAGCTCTGTCATTTTTTGCAAAATCCGAAATCCAGGATCCAGCGCGAAACTTTGGCGATTTTTTACGGCATTTAAAACCTGGTCCAGATATGAGCAGGCCTTTTCATAAAGGCCCTCACGATCATTGCCGTCACTATTGGGCCTTGTTTTTAGATCCGTGCTCCGGGTAAGGACTTGACTATGACTATCCTGTGTGGCTGCCAATTTTCTGAAACTAAGTTTCAGATCCTGCTTGGCTTTGGGGCTGCCTTTTTTCTGTGCTTCAGAATTCAGATTTCGAAATTTAACCTGTTTCATGATTCGCTCGATTCTTCATTGTCCGCTGTTAGCAGTGGTATTGCCATTCAACAACCGGCCCCTTCTTTCCAGAAATGTGATTAAGACCACCATGATAACAGCCTGTAAAATAAGCAAAATTGCATCAATTATCCGGGCGTCGCGAAGGGCCACGGCGCTCATGCCCCAACATAAACTGAGCAAATAGATAAAAATGACGCTTCGCTGGTTGCTCCCCAGAACAAGGGCCAGACGGTGGTGGAGATGATCTTTGCCCACGTATTCGATCCATTGGCGAAAATTTAAGACTTTGCCGGTCAGAATCCTGTCCACCGTGATGTGCACCATGTCAAAAATGAGTATCCAGAATATTAAAAGTGGCGATACCAATGCCACCATCGGGTCGCTTTCGGCCCAGTCTCCATAAACAGCAACACAGGCAAGAATAAATCCAATCACCGTGCTTCCGGCGTCTCCCAGAAATATGGCTGCGTTGCCCCTGACTTTGAAATTAAACGGCAAAAACCCGAGACAACTGCCCATCATGGCCACCGCAATCCAGCCGATGAACGGCTGGGCAGTCTGAAAGGCCACCACACCAAGAAAAAATGCGATCATAGCGCCCAAACCGGCCGCCAATCCATCCATGCCGTCAAAAAAGTTCATGGCATTGGTGATCCCGATAATCCAGAAAACCGTCAGCAATGCATTGCCCATCGGCGCAAATATTCCGAAACTGGTCGGAATTACCCGCAGTACAATTCCGCCACTGATCACCAAGACCGTACAGACTAATTGGGTAATGAGCTTTATGCCTGCCGATATCTCCCTGTAATCGTCAACAACCCCAACCGTAAACAGAGCACAAGAAGCGATCAGGATAGCACCCAATTCCGGGGAAAATATACCGTTGATCAACAAGGCCGCCAAAAAGCCTGCAAATACGGCAGCACCTCCTAACAACGGGGTGGCCTGCTTATGAAGTTTTCTAGAATCGGGACTGTCGAGCATGTTCAGGTTATAAGCTATTTTTAAAAATATTGGATTCAAGCTGAATGAAATTCCGAATGACAGCAACATCACATAAACCCAGCGCCATCCGACCCTCAAGAAAATTTCCCTGATTTGGGGCAGAATCAGGGCACAGGTCAACACCAGCGGTGGCACAAATAAATACCAGCGAATGCCAAGGGGGTCTGGTTTGGCCTGGATTTCTTCATCCTTGTTTTCCACCACAAGGGAAATCCGGTTGTTTTCCATTATCCAATTTTTGGCAAATGTGCTGGATTTCATAATCGCAATTAAAATAAAATTTCGGAATTTAATATTTCCTGTGTTCTTCCAAATCGACGTTGCACTCCACAAAAATCAAGGCAAAACACCGATGAAACTCAACCATGCCGAAAATTTTCAGCTGGCATCATATGGCTATTGATATATTTATCGGCAACTTTGCTAAAATATTAAGAAAAAAATTAGTTCCCGGGAACGGTCCGGTTTTAAACTGAGACAGAAAACTGGGCTCCGCTTGATTGGATGCATAATGTATGCCAATTTTCATTTCATCTATATCATCTGTAATTATTTGTTATTGTTTGTAAATCCTGGGGAAAAAGATAAAAAAGGCAGGATTAAGGCCGTCAAAAAATTGCCAAGCGAATTTATATATCTTCAATTTTAAAATGGCATATTTTTTGTTTGTAAACGACACCCTAATTGTTTGAAATAATACTAAAATATGGAAGTGATAGCATCAATTACGATAGTGACCTCCTCATCGGTAAGAGATGGATAAATTGGAATCGATAGCGAATTTTTCCATGCACGTTCTGAAGCCGGGCAGCCCTTTTGTTTCAGTTGTCGATGGAGGGGCAAAAATATCGGTCGATTGCACCCGACACTTTTATTTGCGAGAGCCTGAATAAAGGAAACCGAATCCCTATCTAAATCAAGCACATAGCGAAAAAAAATGCGCCCGGGATCTTGCGCGGGAAGATTCAAACTCAGGATTTTAAAGGCCGTGGTATATTGCTCGGCAATGGCCCGGCGGCGCCGGATGGCTGAATCCAGTCGCTGCAGTTGGCCCAATCCCAGTGCCGCCTGAATGTCGGTCATTTTATAGTTAAAACGGATTTTATACTCATCTTTTTGGTCATAGGTTTTCAGATCCCGCATCCGGTCGGCAATGTCTTTGGAGTTGGATACCACCATTCCGCCTTCCCCGGTGGTGATCACCTTGGTGGCAAAAAAAGAATAAATTGCCGCAATTCCAAAGGTGCCTACCGGGCGTTGAGCATATTGGGATCCCACTGCCTGGGCGCAGTCTTCAATGATAGGCACATCAAGCGCCATCAGGGAGTCCAGATCGGCTGCCAGCCCGAAAAGATGCGGCACGATAATCGCCCTGGTCCGGTCGCTGATGCGTTTCTTTACATCAGCAGCCGCGAGATTGTAGGTTTCAGGACAAATATCAGCCAGAACCGGTGTTGCTCCCGTATAATTAACCGCATTGAGCAACGCGCAGCAAACATAGCTGGGAATAATCACCTCATCCCCCGGGCCAACTTCCAAAGCGAGCAGTGCCAGGTGCAATGCTGAGGTTCCGGAGTTCGTTGCCACGGCATGTCCGACGCTTAAATAATCCGCAAATGAATTTTCAAATTCTTGAACGGCAACTCCTTCGGCAATATAGCCTGATGAAATGACGTCGGCTACGGCGCGCATCTCCTCCGGTCCCAGGGTCGGCCGCGAATGGGGAATGAATGGGTATTGTTGATCATGTTGTCCGCTCATTACTATACCTGACTATACGTTGATAAACAGCCTAAGGGCCTGAAACGCCTCGGCATACTTCACCCTTCCCTGGATACCCCGGAAGTTGGCACTGGAACACGCCACCTCGACAATGGATAAATCTTCGATGTTGGTTTTCATAACCTGGGATCGGTGGGCTTCCAGGGCTGCAATTTTTTGATTCAGGGTATCTGAAATATCCACAAATACCTGGGGACCAAAATTTTGGGTGGTCGGCCCTTCAAAAAACAGCACATTTCTAATATATCGGGTAGCAGACATGATTGCCTGGGAAAGATGCCGGTGATCCTGGTGGGTGTCGTCCGGATAATTGCAAAAAATAAAATCCGGCTTTACGGCAGCGATTACCGATTCAATTTTACCGATGAGTTCGATATCCATGATGAGGTGAGTATCTTCATAACCACCCCAGTATATTTTCTCGGCACCCAGAATTTCTTTAGAATTTTCCTGCTCTTTCATCCTGACCGATGAGGAACCTCCCATGCCACCGCCGGTAATTACCAGCAGAAAAAGCAGGTGACCTTTGCGGGTATATTTGATGAGAGTGCCACCACAGCCGAATTCAATGTCATCCGGATGGGCACCAATTGCCAGAATTTTCGCTTTGTCCATATGGCCCTCGATACGACTTATTGAGTCAAATGCAATTTTTAAGAAGGTATCCTTATTTGCGATACGATACACCGGTTCAAGACACAGGGTAAAACCGTTTGTATAAGACCTGAACCCCTGATCGGCTGCCATATACCTAGAGCATGGCCGTGCCCCTGAGCCTTGAGCCTCTAGTTCTACCCGCTATTTGCTCCTATAATCTTGGCCAAACTCCCAGGCCCGCAATTGAAGAGCAAATCCACAATCGACATATGTGACGTAAAACCTTTGAACATTTGCGGATAAACAGGGTGTTTGAAATCCTGTATAATGACCTTAATGTCATTTTTCTTAAAGCGCTCCAGATCCATATATTTAACCCCGTCCTGTCCCGACATATACGTGTCGGCCTTCACTGCTTTGCAGATATCAATAAGCCGATCCGTGGGGTCCTCACGCAATTCGAGCTGTGAAGATTTGATCGCCGGTTTCTGGCCTAACCCCAGAGCTTCTTTTAATTGCTCAATGAAATAAATGTTTAACTCGCACACATACTGCCATTCTTCTGAATAAATCTGCTCATAAACGCCGATGGATTTCTTAAAAAACGGAGCACGACGATAATTTGTGATCAAGGCCTGGAGGTGTTTTTTAGCCCATTTTACGGTCGAATTAATTTTAACCTCATAAATTTTTTGCGGGAATTGATATCGAACCGGTAGCGTTATCCATTGCCAGCCCTGAGAAGTTTTAATTCGATTGCGGTTTTGCCAATCATTTTTTTTATACTGAACATTGTCCAGATAACAGAAAATATCCGCCTGGCGTATTTTGTCAAAATATCCCAGCCAGGGAAGGTACTGAGGCTGATGAATCGCGACGATCAAAAGGAATCCTTTAATTTTTTTATTGAACGGATTCTATCTAAAAAAAATACATTTTGTAAGGAAATTTGCAAATATCATACCAGCATTTTGATTGAAAATAGAATCCATTCCACACTTAAAAATCTTCTTCTACTCTCTTTGCAAATATGGGATTCGATAGCAGCCTTCCGGCTGCTTTCCCGCTGACATCCAGCCGGTAATAGGTCTTCCCGGGCCACTGAACAGGGTCAACAAATTGGAACTTCAGGGGCGTTTGACCTTCAAAAAGCCAGTTCGGTTTTCCGCCCCGTATTATCGATACCGCCACACTGTAGTGGCCACCGTCGGTCGCCGATAGGCGGCCTTCGACAACCGCTGATCGGCCGACCCGTACCTCTTCGCCCAGTGTGGCCCTATTACCGGTTTCATCATCTCTAATCTGGAATTGATCAAGAGACAACCGAAATCCCGAATTTTTTCTGACGGCATAAATTCTGCCCCGTTCAAGGGCCTTCAAGACTTCCTCGCGCCCCCTGTTTTCAACCAGAAATACTGTTTGGAAGGTGTCCAGATCGACACCGTCTTTCTCTGAATGAAAATCCGAGCCGGCTATTCCCCAAACCGGCTCTGCCCGGTTGCCACTGCAATAATCCAATAAAACCCGATCCCAATGCATGCCGGCCTTTGTTGCCGTTAGGCTGTCTCCGTAAATAGCGGCAAAACCGGTGTAATTCTCCGATTGGATTAAGGTATCGGGGTAATGTTCCGTCATCAATTTGACGGGTCCCATTTCAACCCCGTTTTTTGAATAATTCGATTCCGGGTGAGCCCAGAAAACCATTCCGCCGCGGCTGCGTGCGTAATCGATGACATCCTGAAAAGGCGCCTCACCCTGGTCCCCATGGTAGGCGTCAAACCGCGAACTTTTAAAAGGATGCTGGTCAACCATTAGTGCAAGGCTAAATATGGCAATCAGAATGCCGCAAACTCTGATGCATCCTTTTTGATAGATGAGATAAATTGATAAGAGAAAAGCCGCCAGAAAGATCAAAAACCTGGCCAAGAGGTCCTTTACATACCGGGTGGAATTCCGGCCATGGAGCAAAGGCAGATCGCAATAATCATTCGGGTCGGACATCCCGACAATGAGCAGTTCTTTACGGAAGTCATGGGCCGTAAGCCCTCTGCCGAAAGGGTTTCCGGTCCAGTAGTAAAAAGGAGAGGATTGAACACCCGGAAAAATCAGAACGGATTGTTGCTGTCGGTTCAAGCGCTCGATTTCAGCAAGATAATTTTCCGGTCCGGTCGTCAGAATCGACTGCCTTTCTTCTCTCTTCTTGATAAGGTTGCGCAAAGGAAACAGTCCATATTCCATGACCACCTGGTCATGGTCGGTTAAAATCAGCACCTCAAGGCCTTTATTTTCAGCCCTGACAACCAGTTCTCCAATCGAATACTTGCCGGAACTAACGGTCGAGTGGACGTGAATAACCCCGGGAAGCTGCAGATACTCCCCGGCTGACGTATGACCGCTCAAAATTCCAATTATTAGGATTAGGGACAGAATAGATAGAATGGGTCTCTGTATCATATTCTCATTCTGAAAGCGTTATAGAAACTCGCGCACAACAATCTCTGCTTGACTCTTGGTACTTATTACGAAAAAATAATACCTTAAGTGAACATAAACAAAACGGAAAATAATGAGCAGGCTTAATCTTACCCATACATATCATCCGGCGGGTATCCTTTTTTGGGGTCTGTTGATAGCCCAGATTCTGGCCACCATCCAGGTCTATCTGTCTAACATTGATTTGTATAATACAGTTTCAGCCTTAGATGATGCAGGCTATCTTGCCATACCCAATGTGATGGTTATGAACAGCTTGCTAAGCTTTTGGCCGGCTTTTTTGGGGGGGCTCTTTTTCACCTGCAGTACCGGGGCCGGTATCGCCCTTGGCAGTATGACAGCGGGCTGGGTTTGGTCCAGGCTATTTTTGCGAAATAAGTTTGTCTTATTCGTTTTTCTATCAGCCTGGGGCGGACTCCTGCTGATTTCTAATATTCATGGATTGGCACCATTTCCGACCTCATACTTTCTGTTCATCGCCCCGGCTCTTTTCTTACTGACCGCTAGATGGGTAAGGCATGGAGCAATTCAATTCACTCCAAGACTGAGATGGCTTCATTTAGTCCCCATTCCTTTGCTGGCGCTTTTATGGTTTACGCAATTTAATCCTGAGCTGTTTATTGACTTAAGGGACAACCTGCTATTAACCAATTACGTTGGCAAAAAGTTCAGCCAATTCTATTATAACTATACCCTTTATCCGGCGGAGTCCTTCAAGTCCCTGGATCAGAGGCTTATCAGGACATGCCGCTTGGAAAATATTTCTAACCCCAGACTCAAACAGCAACTTGTAAATAGACTTCTGGCCCATGACTATTTACCACTGCCGGGTATTTCCAGGGTGGATTTGAAGATAGTCCCGAAGGGGGATAATCTTGTCTTTAGCGGCGATGATCGAAAGGTTTTGCAAATCAAAGTAGATCAATTTTTGGCCAAGCCTCAAAAGACGCTTCAGAAATATTCAGAAGCAACAGATCACCATGGGGCCTTTCGCCAATTTACCTATCTATCTTTGCTGATAGGCTTTCCAGTTTTGATCTATATTATTCTTCATTTCGTTCTTTATTACCTGACAGCATTGTTCCTTAGCCGAAAAAGTTCGTCCCTAACCGCGTCGATCCTATGCCTGATGATCGGGCTTCTTGTGCTGGTCTATTTTCATGCGAATAGGAGCAGTACCCACCAGATTATGGACATCCCTGAAGCCTTAGCGTCAGAAAATCTGTCGATACGAATAGCAGCCATAAAAACCATACAACAAAAAAAACTGGATATCACAGACTACCGTTCATATCACCAGTTGCTAAAAAGCCCTCATCCCCAGGAACGGTATTGGCTCGTGATTGCGCTGGCGGTCAGCCGGAGTCCGAAATCCTATACTGAACTGTTAAAATTTTTAGAAGATAAAAATACCAATGTCCGTTCGATGGCTTTTCATTCATTGGGTTTGCAAAATAACCGGCAGGCGATCGAGCCTATATTGGCAAAAATAAAAATATCACGTGACTGGTACGCCCAGTTGTATGCTTATAAGTCATTAAGGTCCCTTGGATGGAAGCAAAAAAGATTGCCTTGAAAACCTTAGTGGTATCAATTGCCGCCGTATTGATTGTAGAAATATTTTTTCGACCCATCATTACTGCAGTTTTTATCTCTCCTCTGCCGGGTCTCGGGTTTACCCGCATATTAGAAATTATTCTGCTGCTTTTCATTGTTATTCAACTCGAAAAAAGTGTGGGCGCTATCGGCCTGGCTCCTGAAAAATTATCCGCCGGAATCACAAAGGGCATGATCTGGTCTGCCTGTTTTGGATTCGCGGCAGGTATTCTGATTCTTGTTCTATACGCTGTCGGTATTAATGCACTAGGACTGCTTTTTACGCCCCTGCCCAACTCTAAAATGCTGGTTCCCATCTACTTTGTGGTAGGGGGTGCCATCGGTCCGGTTACAGAAGAAATATTTTTTCGCGGTATTATTTACGGCTTTTTTCGTCAATGGGGTGTCTATGCCGCTGTCGTTTTAAGTACGTCTCTATTTGTTCTGCCCCATCTGACCGCAGGCAGTCTGCCCTTTACTCAGCTTGTCGGCGGCATTGTGTTTGCGGCAGCCTACGAGAGAGAAAATAACCTTCTGGTGCCGATCACCATTCATTGTCTTGGAAACCTTGCGATCTTCTGTATAGCATTTCTATCCTGAGACACAAATTGGCCTTTTCATACTCACCCCGCTGTTATCGGCTATTTACTGTTAGTGACATTTAAATTGACAATTAATAGTTTTCCCCCTATACTTGATTGATATAATTGAATTTTTCGCAATAGCGATAGAAGGAGACACGGTTATGAGGCAAGGCGTTACATTCTTAACAATCCTTATTTTAACTATTTTTGTTTTGACTGCAAAAAGTCAGGGAGATACGGTCTTGCTACATAATGGAGACCGGCTGATTGGAACCGTGCAGAACAGCTATTTTGCATTGCAAAGCCCATACGGGCAAATCATCATTAAAAATGATTTTCTAAAAACGATCTCGCTGTCAGATAGCCAACTGCTTGACGCCAAACTGCAAACCATCAACAATGATCTATTCAACGGTACCATCCTGAATGAAAATATCCAGATTGAACTCCAAACCGGGACCAGCGAAACCCTGGAATGTAGAGACGTAAAGTCTATTATGCTCGATACCAGCGGCCCGAGCTATCCCATCTTAACCACCATATTTACCACTCAAAACAATGACCGATTTTCCGGCCAATTGATAAATTCTGAACTCAGGCTTGAAGCCGATTTTATGACCACAACCTATCAAGGGAAAGATTTTAACCGTATTGCGTTTACCGGAGATGGGAAAAAAGAGGTTAAGGTTTTATTGGCCAACGGGGATATCATCGAGGGGGTATTAAAACTCGATAAGATAATGATTGGGCCGGATTCTTTGTCCCGGCTGACGATAGCCAAACCCGGGTTAAAATTGGTTCAGTTTAACGCCCGCAAAATGGTATTAAAGGAATATGACCGTCTTCCGGCCACCGAAAAAGATGGCGACGGTGACGGCGTGCCCGACCAATCAGATAAATGCCCGGATACCCCCTGGGGATCTAAAGTAGATGAAAATGGCTGCCCCAAAGGGCCCGTGGTCACCAAATTGATTAGTAAAAAATCCGACCCACTGGATGAGGACAATGACGGCGTTCTGAGTCCGCTGGATAAATGCCCCCATACCCCCCTGCAGGCGGATGTCGATCAAAAAGGCTGCTGGGCAACACCGGATGTTTTATTTGATTTTGACAGCGCTGTGATAAAACCCCAGTACTACCCTGCGCTGGAAATTATCGTTGCCGTGTTAAAAAAGAACCCCGGCTTGAAAATTGAAATTCAGGGCAAAACCGATAATATCGGCCCTGAAAGTTACAATCAAATGCTGTCTGAAAAACGCGCCCTGGCGGTAAAGCAATCAATGGTCGACAAAGGAGTAGATCCCCAAAGACTCAAAGCGGTGGGATATGGAGCTACCAGGAATATCGCCTCCAACGAAAACGATGCCGGCAGGGCCTTGAACAGGCGGATTGATTTTGCTCCGATAAATTAAACGCTAACGTTGCAAAAGCCGGAGGGTAAACAACATTGGGGTAAACGCAGCCTCGGGCCTAATAGGGGGTTTAGAAATTACTTCTATGAATCCCAATCACCTGCAACACCCTTTTCCAGTAAAGCTGCGGCACACTAAGTTGGGGGGTATTCGCAAAGACCTGTCTTAAAATCTGCGGCCTGGGAAAAAGGGTTTCACAAAAAAATGAAAACCGTTGTCCAAATTTCCTGCCGTTGGATATCAAAATTAATTGAGCCCAGCTGGGAATCGACCGGCCGTTGATCCTTCTGTGCAACATTATTTTTTCCAGGAAACCCGGTTTCCAGTTATTTAAAAACTTAGATATTCCGGCAGGCAGCCCGATGTCAAAAATGTTTTTTAGGAGATAAAGTATGTAAAGCAGCGTCTCTCTATGACCTAAATCATCGGCCCTGTCAATCAGCGCGACCCAGTCAGGCTCTATCCATTCACCCACCAGGGACTTTATATCGACCAACCATATCAAGCGCTCAAAGTTATGCTTAAGGGCGTGCAAGCCCAGGTACAAAAATTGGTCTTGCCGATTCAGGCACAAGGTCTTGCGGCCATTTAAATTTACTTCTACTGCTTTATGAAAAATTTCATCCTGATTCATACTGAGTAGATGTGCCCTGGATTTGATGCGGTCCGCCCATAAAATATGGGTGTGAACATCCAGCACAGTTTGGCCCTTTCTAAAGGTATTGGGATACAAAGGGTCCCTACTAAAACCCTGGCGGACCAGAGTGGCAGCCAAGAGTTGATACCCTTTGGGCAAAACCCACAGATCCATATCCTTCATGGGCCTTAGCCCAACATCCCGATAGACCTCATGCAAAAGAGCCATCCCCTGTAAAAGGACAATATCAATACCTTCCTGATTGAGACCCTCCAGGACAGTATTCAAGGCATGCAAAAACCTGACGTTGTTGCGAACCGTGAGGTAGTAAACAGTGTAGAGCTTTTGCTTGTGCCGGGGGTTGATCGTTTCTAGCAGGCCTGCTTTCAAAAAATTTTTATAGAGCAATCCTCCCATTCCATCCATGATCGCCTGGCCGATTAAACGATCCATATCAACCGAATCAGACATATACCCGCGGACTTTTTGCAGTTGATCTCCATCCGGATCAATGGCCGCGCAACAGTTCAGAATTTTATTTTCGATTGCGAGCAGGCTAAACTCTGTCATTAAATTACCATCCTTTTGTGATTGTGAGAGAAAAACAGGTATCTTTTCAGACGGGCGGCCCAGCGGTGGGCCCAGCCGGTGAGTTTATGTTTCAGGCTATAAGGATTGATAATTTTGCCGTTTCTTTCAAGGGAAATGACTTTTCCCAGAACCTGTTCAGAGGTAACGGGTTCATCAAAGGTTCGTGCAGCATCTCCGCGAAGAATAAAGAAGAGTGATTGGATAGAGGAGCGGCCTGGCCCCTCATCCGGGCAGAATGATTTCAACAAAGTGGCATATTCATTGGCCTTATCATCTTTGACAATGCCCATGACCCGATGGGCAACAAGGCTGCCGTTAGAACGGAATAGTAGGATATCTCCCTTGTGGATAGCCGATGGCTCCACCGGCCCTACCACAACGGTTTCATTGGCCATAATCGTTGGATACATGCTATGGCCGGGGGCGTTAAAGCTTACCTTGTAGCCATCTTTTAAGAGATCTGTTACTAGTTCGGGAAACATGGTCAATGCGGAGATCCTATCGCATAGCGCCCTTTTAAATCCTCAATAGTGTTCATCATACCCTCATATCGGCAACCATTGCGACAGTATTCGCAATCCCCGTGAGGCGCTATATTAAGACCTAAAACGTGTGCTCTGAGGTGAGCCACTTCACATAAAAAGTCTACCGGGGCTTCGGTGTCCCGGCATTCCAGTTCACTGTTAGCCGGGCACATGCCGCACATAGGCTTTATCCGGCAGTTAGAACATTTAGTTTGGCGGGTAGTTTTTTTCTGTCTCAGGCTAAGCAAATATTTCTCCCAACCTTCTTTGAAACTCCCCTTGCGCAAATCATACGTATTTCCTGACAACACACACACCGATAGCCGCCCGAAAGGATCTATGGCAAATGACTGAAATCCGCCGCCACATTGATACAACTTATCGACTTTTTCCGGATCCACCATTGGGTTGTTAAAGCGGTCGGCAAATTGCTCCCATTCAGCGAGGCGACCGGGATCTTCAAGGTCTAATTCGACTACTTCCCGTGGCGTTAGGCGGACCTCCAGCGGACTTTGAGAGCAACTCCGGCGGGGATTGACCATGGCGTCAAACTTAAAATCAAGCTCAAGCTCTTCTTCAACAAATCGCTTCATATCAAAAATTTCATGTTTGTTTTGAACAATGGCCATGGTCTTTAATTTAAGGGGTAGTTTGCGGTCCTTTAAAAGACGAATCCCTTTCATACAATGATCAAAAGAGCCCGGGACACCTGTGATGGATTCATAAGTCGCTTTGGTATTGCCATACAGCGTGATTTCAATGGAGAACGGAGGAAACTGCGCCAGATAACCGGCGATATCAGGCGTAATTAGGGTTCCGTTGGTAAACAGGGTGATGATAAGTCCCTTTTGTTTCGCGTGAGTATAAATGCCGAGGAAGTCCTTACGCAGGAAAATCTCCCCACCGGTTAACAGCAACCACAAACAGCCAAATCCTGCTATTTCGTCAATAATTCGGCAGTGCTCATCAAGCGTAAGCTCTTTTTTCCGTGCATCTTGATCGCCGGCAGCAAGATTGTTGTAGCAATGAACACACTTGTTGTTGCAGCGCTGGGTTACTTCAATAGACCCGCCGAGGGGTATTCGCTTGTCTGAGAGTCTTTGGTGAACCCCTAAACTCCAGTCCCCGTATTTTTGTTCTTCCATGTTATCTATTTGATACTTATCGAGAGTCGAAAATATTTCGTGCTTAATTTGATTTATTGCAATTCATACAAAGTGGAATGATGGAATACTGCTGTAATGCAGTATTGGGTAACAACAAGGAATAAATCATATTAAACATTGAAGTTCCTTAATTCTGGTAGTGAACAATCGATCTGTAGTAATCATTGGATTCCAGAAGGGATTCGTGGGTTCCGATATCAGCTACACCACTTTCATTTAACAAAAGAATTCGATCCGCTTGCATAATGGTCGATATTCTATGGGAAACCACAAGCACTGTTTTGTCCTTGACTTGAGAAGGCAAAGCATCAAAAATGGATTTCTCTGTCATGCTATCCAGAGCGGAAGTCGGTTCATCCAGGATAAGAATATCCGGGTCCTTAACCAAGGCCCGGGCAATCGAAAGTCGCTGCTTCTGCCCTTCGGACAGATTAATGCCCCTTTCTCCGATGCCGGTTTCATAACCGTCCGGCAGCTTTTCGAGATCATCATGAATGCCGGCTATTTTAGCAGCTTGAACGATTTGTTCCTTTCCGGCATCAGGATTTCCATAGCGTACGTTGTCTAAAACAGTGCCGGAAAATATTCTCGGGTTTTGGGATACATATCCAATACGTTGTCGTAATGAAACGGAATTAAAATCAGATGCCGGTCGACCATCGAAATATATTTTCCCGACTGTCGTTCGATAAAATTGCAATATCAAACTAATCAGAGTTGTTTTCCCGATACCGCTGGGACCAGCAAGGGCCAACCGTTCGCCAGGGCGAATGTGAAGCGAGATGTCTTTAAGAACCGACTCAAAACCATTGTAGCCAAAAGAAACGTTTTTAAATTCTATATCACCTTTTAATTGATCAACTTTGCGGCCGGACTCATGATTATCCTCCGGTGCAATGTCTAAAAGAGCCGAGACGCGCTCCAGAGCTGCCAGAGCTTTCTGAAATTGCAGATTAGAAGAGGCTAAAAATTGGGCTGGACCGAAGACATAGGATAAGTATGCCTGGAAGGCCAGCAAAGACCCGATGGTCCACTGCCCTTTAATAATCCAGAAAGCTCCCACCGCCAGGGTGATTATGCGTGCGATCCCCGGCATGGAGTTAATGGCGAGACTCGCAAGAGAATTTACAACCTTTTGTTCCAGGTTAATTTGAAATACGCTTTTAATAGATGACATGAGATGAGATCGAATACGATCCTCATTGGCATAAGCCTTGATAAGAGAGGCCTCAGACAACGATTCCTGAACGCGACCGGATACTTCAGCCTTATGCTCCATGGCTTGATGACTCAATCGGTGAATCCTGCCGGAAAAAAACCGAATCATCCAAACAAGCCCCGGTAAAAGTATCAAAACAGCAATGGAAAGCCTCCACTCCAGATAAAATAAAAATACCATACCGCCTAAAAAACGCAGCGCGTTGCCGATGGCATGGACGATCGTACTGGAAAAAAACCAGCGTATGCCATCGACATCTTCTGTTAGCCGTGACTGCAGATACCCGGTCTGCTGGTCATCAAAAAAGGATTTCGGAAATCGTAAAATCCGGGTAAATAGATCTTCCTGAATTTCTAGGGTAACTTGTTGCTCGAAGCGTGCAAAATAAAAGTCTTCCAGCAGACGGGCTATCTTTTCCGCTACCAGGCAGCCAACCAGCAAAAGGATTGCTCCCGCCAGCAGTCCGGCATGACCGCCCAAAATGACATCATCCACCAGGTAGCGGGTGATCAAAGGTGTTGGAAAGGCAAATAAAGTAGCCGCTGCAATAAGCAAACACCCGAGAACGCCGCGGCGCCAGTGGTGTTGGAAATAAGGGGACAGGTTTTTCAGACTGGCTTTAAGACCGCCATAGCCGCGACTGCCGGCGATACGGTCTTCGGGCATCTTGCGCGACAGTCCTTGCTTTAAATATGTAAACCAAGTCTTCATTTTATACTTTTAGTTAACCACCCGCTTCGCTCGAGTACACTGAGATCACAGAGCATTATTTTACTGATTTGCCGGGAGTCTATGGCAAATCAAAACCATCAGATGCGTTGCTTCAAGGTATTTTAGTATACAACTATCAGCCTCCTATATGAATAGCTGGCAAATTAAAATATAGCTTCAATTGTTCTTGTAATTTTCTTGCCCGGAGGGCTGAGATGTTTCCCTGGTCGGTACCTCCCGATCAGGGAGAAAGATTTTCTGTCTCAGCGTTTTCTGCTTGCCGGGGCATAGCTTTAGCGACGACCGGTGTCTCGAGCGAAGCGGGCGGTGAAATTTGAACAGCCCCTGATATAGATTATCTATTTTCTCAACCATTGCTTCCACGCTGAATTGATTACAGAGCCTTCTGCCGCACTGACCCATCATTTTTGCTTTTTGCGGGTTGCTTATGAGCTGCTTGATGCTGGTAGCCAGGGCTTTTTCATCCCCGGGCGGCACCAGCAACCCGTTGAGGTCGTGCTTGACAAGGTCAGGAATTCCGCCAACGTTGCTGGCCACCACTGGTTTGCCGGCAGCCATGGCTTCAACTAGCACCCGGCCCATACCCTCATTAAGCGATGGCAAGACGAAAATATCGAATAGCGGCATGATCTCATCAATATCGTTGCGCCAGCCTAGAAAATTAACCCTGCCGTTCGCACCTGCCTTGAGGGCCTCAGCCCTCAAATCGACATCCAGATCACCTTTTCCGATGAATACCAGTACAGTATCATCATAATCGAGCCAGACATCTTCCACGGCTTTGAGCAAATGCATGGGACCCTTAATCGGCAGCAGCCAACCAATAAACCCCACAACCAAACCATTCTGCTCCAGTCCTAAAGAGCGTTTCTTTTCAACCGCACAAACCGGAACCTGCTTGAATTTTTCAATATCAACCCCGCTGTGAATCTGAACAAGCTTATCCTCGGGATAGACATTAAGGTCCGTGTAATCTTTGCTTTCGCGATCGGTAAGCGCTACTACCCGGTCAGTCAGAGGCGCAAAAAGTCTTTCGACCCACAGAAATATTCTGGAAAGAATCGGGCCGAAGTGGCCGAAGAAAACATGTCCGTGGGGCGTATGCACAATGAGCGGAACCCTTGCAATTTTAGCCGCCAGCCGCCCTAATATGCCGGCTTTAGAAGTGTGAGTGTGAACGACATCAGGCTTTTCGGTTTTTATTATTCGAACGAGATCATACAGGGCGCGAATATCATTCAGCGGACTGATTCGACGCACCAAAGAAGGTATCGGGACAATCTTGACGCCATTTGCCCGGGCGTCATTTATTAGCCCATTAACCGCCCCTTGCTCCGAGTCGGTCATATTTGACTCTTGCGAAAGGCCGCAAACCAGAATCATCTCGTATTTTCGACTCAATTCAAGGCAGGTTAGCAGGGTATTCTGAGCCGAACCGCCCATGTCCAGGCGGGTTATAATGTGGAGGATTTTTCTCAATTTGTTATGAACTGGGGCAGCAAGCTATCAAGATTTCTCAGCCCAGACAAGAAGGGAAGGGCCCATTATCCAACGACCCCGGCTAATCGAAAATATAAAAAGAGATATCAGTTGTATCAGCGTTTTAACCAATTGAATCGGGAAATGCAGACCACAATATCCATAAGGATCTCCAAAAGTTAATGGAGAATTCACTATCTGAATATTTGTAAACCCCAACTTTCTGAGCAAAAGCTCAATTGAACGTGGAGCGAAACAAAATGGGTGAAAAACTGTAGGATTCTTAATTCCCAGATTTTGATATATTTTTTGGAACGGCCTTTGGATATAATAACTTAACTTTTGAAATATGACATTCCGCACCCTGATTCCAATGATTCCGCCGGTTTTTAAAATTCGATGACATTCTTCAAGTTCCTTGTGCGGGTTTTCCATCATTACCAATACATCCCACAATGTAATGGCATCGAAGTAGTCATCTGCAAACACAGCTGCCCTTAATTCTCCATGAAATATTTTATCGGGACCAAACGCCAATTTCGCTGCAGCAGCAGCATTTTCAGATAGTTCAACCCCGTTTGGTTCTAGCCCGCTTTCTAACGCCAATTTGAGAAAATATCCATATCCGCAGCCAACATCCAGGATTTTTTTGCTTCCTTTGCCGCTATGAGTTACAAGGTGGTCTAATACCGAATAAAAAAAACCCTTTTTTGCAAAAGCGACGGATGCGTGGGGATCATTTTTTTGGTAGTGAGAAATTATACTTTTTTTATGATTTTTAGTATTCGTGATCATCCGGAAAAGCAGACCGCAGGTGCGACAATAAGCGTAGTTGTCAGGGAATAAACTTGAAGCCTTTATTTTATATGAATCACAACAAATGCATTTCATAATATAGTCACTGAAAATTCTATTCTTTATAGCGAATCTTTACCTATGTGCCGGTATAAAAATTTGTATCTGATCAGTTTTGCAGCCCTGAAAGTCTTTGTATACATGCTTCATATACTTCTTGTACTTTTATAGCATCCGTGCATTTAGCGACAAGGCAACCCTTTGGTCGATTTGGGTATTTTCCATCACAGCAACCAAGTTTTGATTGAATAATTTTGACATTTTCACCGGGTGGTCTATAGGATAAGGGTGCGTTTGCCATCATGGTTACTAGTGGACTACCGACGGCACCCGCTACATGCATGAGTCCACCATCGTTGCCAATAGTCAAGGAACATTTGCTTAAAAGCGCGGCGCTCCCCAATATGGTAAGCTTTCCTGCGAGATTGGCATCCGCAATATTTTCTTTATCAAGGGCTTCCCATTCATCACCTTCATGTTGGGATCCAACAACTACTATTTTCCCATTGAAACCATCATTTTTTAAAAGCTGAATAACATGGATAAGTTTTGCAAGCTCCCAGCGAGGTCTATGTATGAGTTCGACAGATGGATAAATTGCGACAATTACGTCCTTATCCAAGGAGATGCTGTGTTCATTTAGTAGATTCATTGCCTCTAACATGAATTTATTTTTAATCGGAACAAACACGTCATATTCCAAAGCAGTTTCATTTATCGAACGAGCAAGTTCCAAGTTACAGTTTAAATCTGTCGAACAACTCTGAGGGGCGGGGGCAAATGCCAGATGTTTTACAATTCCAGCGTATTTCAGGAAGCTGCCGATTTTGGAGTCCAAGCCGGCTGCAAAGAAGCCAGCAGAAAAGCCGCCATTTAGGCGGGCTTTCAAAATAAATGATAACAGGGAAGCAGATTTTAGAATTATCGATGAGCGATTCAGATTCAGGAAAGTCACGCTCGATATCAGATCGGCACAGGAATAAACTTCTTCCGCCAGACGGTTGGCGACTAATAATTCGATATAGGTTTCCGGATAAGATTTGCGCAAAGCCCTTAGAACGGGGGAAAATAGGATCGTGTCCCCTAACCCACCAATAGATACGGCTAAAACCCTACCTGGCTCACCAAAATTTTTAGCTCGATTCATGTATTTTAATGGAAACCCCAATTTTGATACCAGGACCCGGTGTTAAATACACCAATTATCTACCAACGCCTTCTGTTCGGGGTCGACCAGTAGGTCACGCAGCGACTTTATGCTTTTGCGGTAGGTCCCGGCCAAAAACTCTTGAACATCCGCAGGGATCTCGGCCTGGTTCGTAAACCGGGCGCTAAACTCTGCCTTGATCCGTAGGCGCATGCGCAGGGGCAAGGCCGATTTGAGGGTTTTTTTTAAAACATTGTCCTGGAACAAAATGTTATGGACGAATCGGCTGAGGCCCGGCTTTGGGGATCCCGATGCGTTGTAAGTAATGTTGATGTTGCTGGGTACATACCCGGTATCATTCACCTTGATCAGTTCGAAAATGCGGCGTACGACCGCAGCCGGGTCGCGCTGGAGATCCTCGAACATGAAGATCCGGACTGAATCGAACGCATCCAGGTAATCCCGAACCTGCTCTGTGTAATGCCCAGCCCTTAAAAAGTCGTGAAAGGTCTTCTTGCCGCCGCCACAGTATTTGTCAACCATCTCAAAGAAGCTTAACATGTGTTTATTGCGCCTCAACAGCATGTAATACGACCAGGCTCGATCAATCGGATTCCGCAGGACCATCACGATTTTAACCTCACCTGCCTTCTGGCCGTATATCGAGCGTATGGTTGGAATCACCTGGTCGTGGAAATACAGATATGACGCTGAGGCTTCACCAAGTTTCTGTTCAGAACGGGCCGGCTTAAACAACGCTGCATATTCCCCAATCTTCCAAGGCAGCCGCCCCGGGTGGGGTGACTTGCTGGAGCCCAGGTAGTTGAAGAAGTGCGGTTCTTTAAGATCCGGCATGAAGACTTCGGGATGTTCGTTAAGATAGGAGTAAAGCGAGGAGGTCCCGCAGCGCGCCCCGCCGATGATCAGGAAATCTGGTAATCTGATGGGTCCGTAGGCTTTTTTCAAATCCATCCTGGAATGCGCCTATATACTTGGAGAGTTGGTGTTTAGCGCTAATTATCTGTCTACTTTAAAAAATTAGCGGGCGTGTCATCGCCGTCCCATGAATTTAAATGAGTATTGCAAACCACCCCTGTTATGAATTCAGCATTTCATTTACTGCATTAAATGCCTCTATAGGCAGGATCCCCTGCATGCAGGCCATCGAGCCCTTTGGACATTTTCCCTGCCCGCATCCAAGGCATTCGAGACCCTCAACTTTAAGGATTTTATGATGTTCACCAATCGGGCTCCAGCGGGCACTGTTTGTTGGCCCAATAAACGAAACCGTCGGAAGGTTTAAGGCTGTCGCGATGTGTAATGGTCCTGAATTATTGCAGACCAAAATATTACAATAAGATAATAAGGCAATGAATTTGCGTAGGCTTCTGAATGTATATGTATTCGTTGTTTTATAGACCAATGAGGCTATGCTCTTAACCAGTTCTTCATCATCAGGGCCACCGAAAAGGATAACTTCCAATTCATTATTTTCTTGCAGCCTGTTAATAATTTCAGCAAAGCTTTCTTTTAGCCATCTTTGACTTTCATAGAAAGCTCCGGGATGAATTCCCACAAGGTGTCTGGAGCTAACTTGATGCTGCTCGATCCACTTTATCGACCATTCTTTTTCTGCCTCCGATAAATTAATTTCCGGAGTTGCCTCTGCTATTTCAACTCCAAGAGGCTTAAACACATTTATGACCACATCTTTAAAATGCTGGTCATTTTCTGGATATCCAGCGATGACGTTAAAAAAGATCTCTCGGCCGTAGGAAGCATATCCAAGTCTTAAAGGTGCACCGCTATAGGCGGCGATTAAGGCGGTTTTTAATTCGTAGCCGCTATAGGGATCGACGACAAGGTCGTATTTATATTTTTTTAAACGCCTGAGCGTTGATATTTTTTTAAAAATATTCTGGCCATGGTCATAGGTAACTATCTTATCAACATATGGAAGGTTTAATAAAACCGTGTGATTCGATTTACTGGCAAGAACGGATAGTTCACAATCAGGAAAAAAATGTCTAAAAGCCTTTAAAGCCGGAGTTGAAAGAACGAGGTCGCCGATTCTATCAATGCGGATGAATAAAGCTTTTTGGATTTCATCGGGAGATTTTCCGGTGGCCATTTTTTTGTGAGGCAGAAAAATAGACAAAAAATATAGAAAGTACTTTCTAATATACAGATAGAATTGTTTAAAGATCTCTTTCATTTAGGTTGATTATCTACTTGCGGAGGATCGGCTAGGTTTATATTTCATTAAAAATCATAAAGACGGCTTTTTATAAGACTTTTCCCCGCCGTCGAGGCGTTTTGGTAATGCCTCGTAATATAACTTTTCGGTCTGTTTGACTTTATCTCCAATCTCGAACATTTTTTCAACTCTGTACCTGGCTTCATTGCCAATTTTTTCCCTTAGATTTCTGCTTTTAGCAAGCAGAATGATTTTTTCTGCTAAGGCATCTGCGTCTTTCGCCGGTACCAGAAAACCGGAAATTTTATCTTCAAAGGCTTCGCTGCACCCCCCCACATTGGTTGCGATAACAGGTTTGCCGGCTGCCATAGCTTCGATGACTGACCGCGGGAAGGCTTCACAAAGCGAGGGCAAGACTAATATGTCGGTTGCATTCAGCAACTGGCTTACATTATCCAATTGCCCCGTAAAAACCACCCGGTTAATTATACCAAGGGCTGAAGCCTTGTCTTGGCACTCTTTCAAATAGGAATAATCAGTGACCTCACCTGCCAGCAGAATATGAAAGTATGGCATCTTATCTAGTAATTTACCACATGCCTTTATAAGGTATTTTTGTCCTTTCATTTTTTCGATTCTTGCTGTCACAGCGATTAATAATTCATTTTCCCCAATATTAAATTTTTTTCTTATAAATCCTTTTTGTACTTGAGGCCTGAATTTGCATAAATCTACTCCATTGTGAATCGTTATAAACTTCTTAGCGTAGTCATTAAATTTAAACCTTGATCGAAGGGCATCAGCCACCAGAATAATCTTGGATGACAGATTGTACAAAAGTCGATCATACCGATCTTGATTAGATGCTCTCACATGCCAAATCAACGGAATATTTTTTAGCCTGGCAACTATTCCGGCATAAAATGTGTTGCGGGGCCCATCGGTGTGGATAATGTCTATTTGGTATTTGCTCACCAAACAAAATAATTTCCAAATTGCCTTGATCTTTAATATTACACGGCAATCGATAACTTTCGGAAACCCTATCACACTTCCTTCAACATCTATATTTATTAGCTTTTTTACCAGATTGCCATTTTCCGTTGGCACTACGACATGAGCCTTAAATGCGTATCTGTCTAAACTAGAAATCAAACTTAAGAGACTTTTTTGGCCGCCTTTATTATCATCGCCAAAACTTGACAAATACAATATGCTTAAAGGTTTTGAAGCCATTGCTAAACCGCTTTCTCCAGTTCTTCATACAACAGCTCTATTTGTTTCACCATGTTTACAGCTGTAAACTTCTGCTCATATTTTTTTTTGCCTTGTGTGGCCAAATTCCTTCTTTGATCTTTATCTGAAGCCAGTCTTTCAATCGCGACGGCCAATTCATATGGATCGCCTGGTGCAACCAACAAACCATTTATTTGGTTTTCAATCAATTCCGGGATACCGCCAATAGATGTCCCAATAACCGGCAGACCTGCGGACATCGCTTCGATAATAGATACCCCTAATCCTTCTCTTTCAATGGTGGCGAGAATAAATAAATCCGCCAAATTCAACAAAGGAAAAACGTCTTCTCTCAAGCCAGCAAACCGAATGTGCGACCCAAGACGAGAGTCTATCACAAAATCTTCAAGTTCATTTTTTAATGGACCATCCCCGACAATGAGCAATTTTATGCTACTATTTTTTTTTAAGACCCTTTGGATTGCATTAATAATTACGCGATGCCCTTTGTTTTTAACTAAAGATGCAACGGTTACTATAACGAAATCTTCTTTAGAAAAACCAAAAGTATTTCGGTCCATTGCCTTTTTTTTCTTAGGGCTCTTTTTCGGATCAGCGCCGTTATAAATAACACATACTTTTTGGGCGTTGATCCCCTCAAAATTGCAGACGAATTCTTTAGTTGCGCCAGATACTGAAATAATTTTATTCGTAAAATATGACAATATTTTGTCAACAAATATATTGCGTTTTTTAAATCCAAAATATGACGTATGCACATGCGCAAATATTGAGGGGGTTCGAGCTATAATTGCTGCCAATCTTCCAAAGATTCCACCAAAGTATCCATGGGTATGAACAATATCTATTTTTGACAGCCATAATAATTTTGCTAGTTTTAGTACTTGAATTGGATGGTGATAACTGCTCATACCGAGCACCTTGATCATCATTCCTTCTTTAGCCAATGCCTCTGCAATAGCACCGCCTCTGGATAAACACCAAACTTGAACTTCGTATTTTTTTTTGTCCAATCCAAGAGCAATCGATTCAACAACTCTTTCCAAGCCGCCAATCCCAAGATCTTCTACAATATGCAGTACTTTTCTCCTGATCATACCTGAGCCTGACTTTGCCCGACAAAAGAAACAAGTTTTTCAAGCCGATTGACATACTTATGTTTTTTTAAAACTTCTTGCCGGCCGCAATTTGCAATCTTTTCTCTCTCCTCTGAATGATGAAGATAATATTTAATTTTTTCAATAAGCTCATCTAAATTCTTGAAGCCGACAAGATGCTCACCATCCTTAAACAGTGTAAATACATCCTTCTGAAAATCAGAAATTACAAAAGCGCCACATGCCAGGGCTTCAAATATTCTCGGACTTGCCTGGTACACTGGAAATCGATTTTCTAGCTCTTGATAGTGAATTGACAAAATAATTTTGCAGGCACTGTATAATTTAACCCAGGTATCCGTGGGCGTATGCGATCCCTTGATCCAGGCCTTCAGCGATGATTCCCTGGTGTGGCCCTCCCATCCTGGGCCCCAGATGGCGATGTCGAAATCAGCCAACCCTTTTATTATTTGCGCCCGGTTCGGGTGATAGGATCCCACAAAAACAATATCATTTCTATAGCACTCCTGTTCTTCCGCAGACAGACGAACCTTGCCATGTATGCTGGGGTCGCAGGCCATAGGCAGCCACCGGGCGTTGCGAATACCTGCCTCAGACATCAATTCAATGGCTTCGGTTCCCTGGCAAAAAATGTAGTCATAAAATGGAGCTGCAGATAGAATCGGTTCAAAATGGATTGGGGCATCGGTCGTCCACAAAACGGACTGGACATGTGCAGCCTTTAATGCTTGAAGGCTGCCAACATTTATTCGATGGCCGCCCGTAACCAGAGCAATATCAGGTTTGCCATTGAGCGCACATTTGATGAAATTCCGATTAATCCTCCGGTGGCTGAAACTGTCAAAAAAATCTATCCAACGCCTTAACCTGCCTGGTATTAGGTGCTGGCGGTCGTCAAAAACGTCGAGCTGATGGCCCAGATCTGTTATCGCCCTTTCGATGTGCTCGGTGACAGTTAGATAGTGAGGGTTATGATAACCGCTGCATAAAATTTTCATTGGAGCCTGTTGCCAAACAGTAAACCGGTGATTGTTTAATCAGATATATTTCCCATGCCATTTCTTCATGCAGCAGGGCTTTTTGATGTGATGAGCCTTACCATCAGCTTAAGGTCGGATCGACCAACCGCGGAGGTCAGTACAAGGCTGATTCCATAAATAGCTGAAAATACAGCACCTGTGATCATTAAGGTTAACAGCAGGTGCAGCCGGACCGGTGACAATATGAGATAAGTATTAGAAAGAAGGACCTGGAGCCAGCAAGTGGCCGCCCCGGCCACAGCCGCGCACAGGATCGGTTTAGCGACCGACCGCTTCACGAACTCTAAAAAAGGCACCCCGATATAACGGTTGAAACGATATAAAAGCAGGATGTTGCCCATGGTCATGGCAAGAGAGGTCCCCACCAGGGCTCCAGAAAACCCAATAGTTAAAATCAGTGTAATACTCAGAGCCAGATTGGCGACGGCGATAATAGCCGTAGCATGCATTTCATATTGCAGCTTGCCTATTCCTCGCCCCATAGCCCTGACCACCAAAGTAATGATACCGAAAAAATATCCCACCGACAGGATTCGAAGTGTTAGGTTCGCATTAAGATATTCCATAGAGCCCATCCATACTCCCATTATGACCGGGGCCATCACGATCATGAATGAGGAAACCGGGGCCGCAATAAGGGTGATATAGCGGCTGCCTTTCAGATGGATGGCAATCAAGCGGTTTTTGTCGTTGGTGGCGGCCAACTCTGCAGAAGCCGGTATCAGAGGGGCCGAGAAAAACGACGGCAAAATTTGAATGAGCATTGCGATCTTTGCACCAAGTTCATAAAAAGTTACCAGGTCAATTCTCAAAAAATGGCCGATCAATATTTTATCCAAGTATAGATTTAAAAATCCGGCAAATGAAGTAAATTGAAGTCTTATTCCGTAATGGAAAAATTCTTTAAAAATACGGCTGTCAAGTCGTTTAATACCGGCTCTGATTTCCGGCACTATATTGAATACGAGCATCCCTTGAGATAAGGACAGAAAGAACCTCAGCCCCCCTATCAGTAGTACCATCCCTTTTAGACCGAAACCCGCCTCTAAGACAGCAACGGTCCCGATGACGTACAAAAGTGTGTGGATAATTACGCATGCATTTTGAACATCCATTCGTTGGAGTCCAATCAGAATGTTCCGGAAAACGGACGTCACGTGATTGAATGCGAAAATGACTAAAATAGCTCTGAGCACAAACAGGGATTCTGCAGTATATTGAGGAGTCACATGAAAAACACAAAGAATAGGCCCTGTAAAAAACAGCAAACACACAACGGGTATTATGATCAGTGAATGAAAAAGGACTGTCGCGGAGACGATTCGACCAATATTCAGAAAATCCTTTCGTGCATAATAATCAGCAGAATATTTAATTGTGGCGGCTCCAAAACCAAAATCAAGAAAAGTGAAATACTCTACAAACGCAAAAAGGGTGACCCAGATGCCGTATCGGGTTGTCCCGACATGGTGAATTATAAACGGAATAAGAAAAAGAAAAGTCAGAATACGAAACAATCGGGCGAGAATGTTCCACTTGGTATTGCGGATTATTTTTTGGCTGACACTGTATTCCATGGTCATTTACCGAACCCGGTACTCAAATGCTTTCCGCAATGAATTTATTGTTGCGCGCATACAGCTCCGCCCTGTCAATTACATCGTTAAAAAGGACATAATCATCTATTATTATTTAAATTCCGATCAGGTTCCTGAAAGCAACACCGCCCCATAATCTGCTGAGGCAAATACAAACCTGAGCCATGAATTGTACGGCAGATCTTTGCAAACCGCTCATTTACACTATATCTGCATAAAATAAGACCACAAATCATAGAAATTACTGCAAATTGCATGCCTATCCACGGACCAGACCGGTTTGAGCCAGCTGGTTGATTAGGCCTAATTTTCAGGAAGCGCAAAAACTTATAAGGCTGGGAGGAAGATTGGATATCAGAAAAATATTATCGCCTATATCAAACTCAATTTAGGACTATTGAGAATTAATACCTGGGATTTTCCGACAGATTATTGACGGTTTTTATAGAAAATAGGAAGTAATGGCCTTGTATCCGCGAGTCTTTGTCAGGGTTGCATACCAAATTGAAGATGAAAAACCAAGCTCTGGATATCTTTTAAATGATTTTGATTACAAAATTTCCATTTAAATTCAGCATATTAAAATTATTTTGGAAATAGACTCCCATAAAACTGCCCTCACCTATTTGTTTCAATTTTTTTACCCTCACCACGGAACGATTTGCTCCACATCCCTCCCTCCTTTTTCAACCCAGTATTAAATCTTTTAACACCTGAGAATTATTTTAGAAATTGGAAATTTTTATCAATTTTTGCTTGACACTCCCACCAATCTGGGGTTAAATGGGGAGCAAAGTGGATAAAAGTGGATAAGTGTCAATTATGTTTCGAGGAAGCTCATTTCATACCATAGACGCCAAAGGGCGCGTCATCATCCCGGCCAGGTTTAAGGATGTAATCAAGGCCGATGGGGCCGAAGGCCTGATGATCTCCCGCATGGACAGCTGCCTGGTGGGGTTTACATTTAATGATTGGCGCAAAATAGAAGCCAAGATACTGGCCATGGCGGAAAAGAATGACAACATGCGCCGCTTCCGACGGGTATTTATTGGCGGTGCATTTGAGTGCAGCTGTGACAAACAGGATCGGATTCTCGTTCCACCCAGCCTGAGACAATATGCGCAGCTTGAAAAAGAAATTGTTCTGGTGGGGGTACTCGATCATTTTGAAATCTGGTCACGGGACAGCTATGACAAGGAAACAATGATCCTGGAAAAAGACATGAAAAAAGAGGAGGTCAGAAACGAAATTGCCAGGTTAGGAATCTGATTTTATGTCATACCGACATATCCCTGCAATGTTGAACGAGGTGGTCAATTACCTGAATTGCCGGCCCGGCAGCGTCTATGTCGATGGTACCCTGGGCGGTTGCGGCCATGCCCGGGCGATTTGTGAGAAAATTTCTCCCGGCGGAACGTTGATCGGAATTGATCAAGACATTGACGCCATCTCCAACGCTGAAACAGTCCTTAAAAAATATTCGTCAAGTATCCACCTTTTTCACGGCAATTTTGACCTTCTTCCAGAATTCTTAAAACAATTAGAGATTGATGCCGTCGACGGTATCCTGCTGGACCTGGGATTATCGCAGCATCAAATTGAAGACAGCGGCAGAGGATTTAGCTTTAGAAAAGATGAACCATTGGACATGCGGATGGATATTCAATCACGGCAAACAGCGGAACAACTCGTCAACAATTTATCGCAGCAGGAATTGCAGAAACTTTTTAGGGAATACGGCGAGGAACGCCGGGCCAAACAAATCGCAAAAAATATTGCCAGAATTCGACACCGGGAAAAGATTCGAACCAGCAAACAGCTGGCGCAAATCATCATCGATTCGATCCCGGCCAAGGCCGCATCCAAACAAAAAATCCATCCCGCCACCCGGGTGTTTATGGCGCTGCGCATTGCGGTCAACAGGGAGTTGGAAAGGCTTGAGACCTTTTTGGAGCAGGCGGTGGATTCATTAAAGCCCGGCGGTCGGCTGTGCGTGCTGTCGTTTCATTCTCTTGAAGACCGCATCGTCAAACAGCGAATAAAAGCCCTGGAAAAAGGATGCACCTGCGCACCGCAACTGCCGCAGTGTGTTTGCGGCCAGAAACCACAGCTGCGCATTCTGACCAAAAGGGTGGCGCGTCCGACCGAAGAAGAAATTGCCGCCAACCCCATGGCCCGCAGTACCCGATTGCGTGCGGCAGAAAAATTATAAATTGGGACACAGATAAACACGGATTAACAGGATATTCAAATTGTCAAAGGTTAAAGAAAATTTATGCAACCCAATTCTAAAATTTTGGTTCCTTTAAATATTATATCTTTATCTGTGTGTATCTGTGAAAATCCGTGTCCAAAATAATTATGAAGAAACCCAAGAAGCGCAAACAGCGCAACCCTAAAGTGACCGTTGCCTGTCTGTTGTTAATGTTCGCCTTCATGGCCGAACTGCTTTTTTATACCTGGTGCCGTGTGCAATATGTGCGCGTCAAATATGAAATCCAGGAACAAACCACCAAGACACAAAAGCTGTCGGCCATGCAGGATAATCTGAAAATCGAACTGGCGCGTCTGAAGTCGCCCCAGCGGATCGCAAAAATTGCCCGAACCCAGTTGGGCCTGGTTACACCGACACCGAAACAGACAATCGTAATACCTTAAATATAAATGGATAAATATATCAAATTTCGAATTCTACTGGTCGGCATCATCTTTATTGCAGCGTTCGCGGTCATCGCCGCCAAGGCGGTTCATCTGCAGGTATACCGCAGCACCTGGTTGTCACAGAAGGCATCCGACCAGTACGAAAAATCATTAACAACACCCGGCCAGCGCGGCATTATTTATGACCGCAACTTGAGTGAAATGGCCGTCAGTATAAACGTGACGTCAATTGCCGCCTATCCGGCCCAAGTGGAAAACCCCGGAGCCACCGCCAAAGCCCTGGCCAGGGTTTTAAATCTTGATGCCCGCAGCCTTCAAAGTAAACTGGCCAGCAAAAAATCATTTGTCTGGATCAAGCGCCAGTCTACCGCCAAGGAAACCACCGCGGTTAAAGACCTTGAGACACCCGGCATTGAGTTCGTGACAGAATATAACCGGTTTTACCCGCACACCACCCTGGCAGCCCAGGTCCTGGGATTCTCCGGAATAGACGGTGCCGGTCTGGAAGGCATCGAATTTTATTACAATCAGTATCTCAAAGGAGCTGATATAAATTATAAGGTGTTCAAAGACGCCCTGGGCAATGGATTCAGTTCCGGGACCGGGCAGTCGACGGATACCAGCGGCCATAACCTGGTCCTGACCATTGACAATACCATTCAGTATATTGCCGAAAGCGCATTGAAGGAAGCAGTTGAAGAAAATTCAGCGCTCTCGGGGCTGGCGCTCGTCATGAACCCGCAAACCGGCGCCGTACTGGCACTGGCCCATTATCCGTTTTACAATCCGAATTCTTATGCGGACTTCGAAAAATCTATCTGGCGCAACCGGGCCTTAACCGACACTTTTGAACCCGGCTCTACCATGAAAATATTCAGTGCCGCCGCCGCCCTGGAGCATGGCAAGATCTCGCCTAACCAGATTTTTTTCTGCGAAAACGGCGCCTATAGAATCGGTAAAAATGTGGTGCATGACAGCCACAAACACGCCTGGTTGTCACTGCAGCAAATCGTCAAATATTCAAGTAACATCGGGGCGGTAAAAATCGGCCAGGAGGTGGGGGCCAAAAAACTTCACCGTACCTATAGCGATTTTGGCTTCGGACAAAAAACAGGGATAGAGTCCCCCGGTGAAGCGACCGGCAGCCTCTCCCCTTATTCAACCTGGTCGAAGATAGACACCGGTTCTATTTCCTTCGGCCATGGTATTTCCGCTTCGGCCATTCAGTTGATTACGGCGGTATCTGCCATCGCCAACGGTGGCAATCTAATGAAACCGTTTCTGGTGCGAGAAATTGTTGATCCAAACGGTAACCTCGTAAACATATTCAAACCGCAAAAGGTTCGAAGGGCCATATCCGCCCGAACGGCCACCATCGTCAAAAATATTTTAAAGACGGTCATCACCACAGGCGGCACTGGTGTAAATGCTGCCCTTGACGGATATACCGCCGGTGGCAAGACCGGCACCGCGCGCAAACTCGATGAAAACGGTCAATATGACAAAACCAAGCATATGGCCTCCTTTGTCGGTTTTGCACCCGCCGACAATGCGGAGATTACGGTTCTGGTGATCATTGATGAGCCCCAGGGTGAATATTACGGCGGCATTGTAGCAGCCCCGGTATTTAGACAAATTGCCCAGCAAACCCTTAACTATTTGAATGTGCCCCCCGATGACGGCACAACCAAACTCAGGGTATCCCGGGACGATGGAGCCAAAGGGTGAAGCTTTCGACACTGCTTAAAGCCATAGATCCAATTAGCGCAATTGCCTTACAGCCAGAGCACACAGGGCAGAGCGCCAAGCGCGACAATAAAGATGAACCCTATGCGCTAGGCGCCAGGCACCATGCGAACCTGCCGGATTTGGATATTGATTCAATTCATTACAGGGCCCAGGAGGTTCAACCGGCTGGCATGTTTGTGGCCATCGAGGGTCAAACTGCCGACGGTCATGATTTTATGCATCAGGCTTTGCAAAAAGGAGCCGCTGCAATTGTCGTTCAAAAAGAGCCTCCTCAGCCCTACCTAATAAAATGCCTGGCCCAATCGGAGCAAAGTCAGCCGATTATTATCCGGGTGTCTGATAGCCGCAAGGCCATGGCCGATCTATCGGCCCGGTTCTACGGCAGTCCCTCAGAGAGTATGACCCTGATCGGGATAACCGGAACAAACGGTAAGACCACCGTGGCCTATTTAATCGAAAGCATCCTGTTGCGGGCCGGCTTAAAAACCGGGGTCATCGGCACCATCAATTATCGTTATGGAGCTAAAACTTTCAGCAACCCGATGACAACGCCGGAATCCTTGGATCTTCAGAGAATTCTGGCACAAATGCTAAGCGAGGGTGTCACCCATGTTGTCATGGAAGCCTCCTCCCATGCAATGGATCTTTACCGAGTTAGGAGCTGCTGGTTTGATGTGGCTGTTTTTACAAATTTAAGCCAGGACCATCTCGACTTTCACGGCGACATGCAATCCTACTGGTCAAGCAAAAGACGGCTGTTTACCGAATACCTCGCTCAGGGGCCCAAAAAAGACAGGGCGGTTGCGGTGATCAATTGCGATGATCCCCGGGGCAAGGAGTTGGCCGATAGCCTGCCCATGCCCGTTATCACAACCGGATCGAACGCTGGTTGTGCCATTAAAGCTGAAAACTACCAGTGTAAACTGATTGGCACCGCAGGGAAGGTTGCCACCCCGGAGGGGAGTTTTGATTTCAAAACTCCCCTCGCGGGGGTCCACAATGTGGAAAACATCCTCAGTGCTGTCGGAGCGGCAGCGGCGCTGAAGATAGCACCGTCGGCCATTAAGGCCGGCATTGAGGGATTGTCAGCCATACCCGGCCGCCTTGAGAGTATTGCCAATAATAGCGGGAGATTTGTCTACGTGGACTATGCCCATACACCGGATGCCCTTGACAATGCGGTGTCGGCTATAAAAGAAATTGCCCCGGCCCGCATCATTTGCGTGTTTGGATGTGGCGGCGACCGGGACAAAAAAAAACGACCGCTGATGGGGGAGATCGTCACGCGACTGTGCGACCTGTCCGTTGTCACCTCCGACAATCCCCGCTCCGAAGATCCGCTGGCTATCATCGAACAGATCTTGCCGGGAGCCAGACAGGCCAATGGGATTGAATATTCGGGCCGGGATCTGGAGGCTGGCTTCGAAAAAAAGGGATTTGTGATCGAACCTGATCGCCGGCGTGCCATTGAGCTGGGAATAAAAGCATCCCGACGGGATGATGCCGTACTGATTGCCGGCAAGGGCCACGAGACCTATCAGATATTGGGGAATGCCACTATAGATTTTGATGATCGAGAGGAAGCCAGGAAGGTACTCCACGAGTTGAATTCTAAATGAGCAATAAATAATGAAAGACCAACAACCCATACCCTGGACAACCCAAGAAATCATTGAAGCCACCCGCGGGGAGCTTTTGTGTGGAGATCTGCGTCGTCCGTTTTCACGGGTTGGCATTGACTCGCGAGAAATTTCTCCTAAGGATATCTTTTTGGCCATTGTCGGGGAAAGTCATGATGGGCATGGGTTTGCCTCTGCGGTGGTCGATCAGGGTGTGCGCGGTCTGGTGATTGGCCGTCAAAAGGCTGAGCAACTTCCCGTAACAGCCTGGGAAGCAAAAAATGTTGCGTGCATCGCAGTTGCAGACACAACCAGGGCGCTGGGAGACCTGGCGGCATTTAACCGCCGGCGTGCCAAGGTTTCAGTGGTGGCCATTACCGGGTCAAACGGGAAAACGACTACCCGCAAATTGACCGCCGGTGTTGTGGCCCGCCAGTTCAGCGCACTGGCAACCGCCGGAAATTTTAATAACGAAATCGGATTGCCGTTAACCCTTCTGGGACTGTCGTCCGACCATCAGTGGGCGGTGGTCGAACTGGGCACAAACAAACCCGGGGAAATCGCAAGATTGGCCGAAATATGCTCGCCGGATATCGGGGTGATCACCAATATCGGCCCGGCCCATCTGAAAGGACTGGGATCCCTGGACGGGGTCATGCGGGAAAAAGGCGATCTGATCAAAAGCCTCGGCCGGGAGGGCAAAGCCGTTCTTAATGCCGACGATCAGCGGGTGTTGCAGCTGGCCCGGGAAACACAACATGAGGTGCTGCTTTACGGTCGGTCACCGGACGCAACGATCCGGGCGGAAGAAATTGCAGAAGATGATCAGACAATCTCTTTTTTACTGAAATTGGGCCGGGAACGCCTTTCCATTCAGCTGAAGTCTCCCGGTCACTATATGATTTCCAATGCCCTGGCGGCTGCCGCCGTAGGATACCTGCTGGGCATCTCCGCTACATCGGTTAAAGCCGGTATAGAAAGCTTCAGGCCGATTTCAGGGAGAATGAATATCTTTCATCTGCCCAACGGCGTCAATATGATTGATGACACCTATAACGCTAATCCGGAATCGATGAAGGCCGCTCTGGCAACCCTTCAACAGATGCGGGCCGGCGGCCGCGGAATTTTTGTGGCAGGCGATATGCTTGAGCTCGGCGCCCAGGCCCCGGAACTGCACAGTCAAGTCGGTGCCCTGGCCGCCCGCGCCAAGGTTGATCGGTTATATGCCAGTGGTGAGCATGCCGCCGCAGTGGCTGCCGGCGCTCAAAAAGAAGGCATACCGGCGGCGAACACAATAACAGGTTCCCGCGAGGAGATCATAGAAGACTTGAAAGGCTGGCTGCAGCCTGGCGATTGGGTCTTGGTGAAAGGTTCACGGGGGATGGGAATGGAAATGGTGGTCGATGGCCTTAAACAGTGGGCCCAAGAGAAGAAAAGTTAATCGTTATCTGTTATTCGTAAATGGTTAATGGAAATTATCGATTTTACTCGCGGCTAAAAGCCGCTCCCACGGGAGAGAAAAAAGGTTAATTGTTATTAGTTATTGGTGATTCGTTTAATACAAATGATTAACATCCTTAATTTTAGGCATTTTAGACAATTTAGGCAATTTAGGCATTAAAATGCTCTACCACCTACTATACCCGCTGCATACGACATTTTCGGTATTTAACGTATTCCGCTACATTACGTTCAGGACCATTTACGCCAGTTTGACGGCATTTCTCATCTGCTTTCTGCTGGGCCCCTGGATGATCCGCAAACTGTCGGAAATGCAGATCGGACAGTATATCCGGGATGACGGCCCCAAGACGCACCTTGACAAGGCCGGCACCCCGACCATGGGCGGAACGCTGATCATTTTATCCATCGTGGTCTCCATTCTCCTCTGGAGTGATTTGACCAATTTTTTTGTATGGATCACCCTGTTTGTGGTCGTCGGCTATGGATTGGTCGGATTTGCAGATGATTATCTGATGCTGGTTAAAAAAAGAAGCAAAGGCCTGGGGGTTCGCAGTAAACTGGTTTTGCAGGCCATCATCGCTCTGATCGCCGGTTTTCTGGTTTATGTCAGTCCCGACTTTTCAACCACTATTACCATACCTTTTTTCAAAAATGTTACTCCGGATTTCGGCTGGGGCTATATCATTTTCGCAGCCTTTGTCATTGTCGGCGCCTCTAACGCCGTAAATCTTACCGACGGGCTGGATGGCCTGGCCATCGGTCCGGTGATTATCGCCGCAACGACCTATATGTTTTTCGCCTATGTTGCCGGTCATGTCAAAATTGCCAATTACCTGCAGATTAATTACGTGCCCGGCAGCGGGGAGCTCGCAATTTTTTGCGGCGCCATCGCCGGAGCCGGACTTGGCTTTTTATGGTTTAACGCTTACCCGGCGCAAATTTTTATGGGCGATGTCGGTTCCCTCTCACTGGGGGCCTTTCTGGGAACCGTCGCCGTCATAACCAAACAGGAAATATTGCTCGCGCTGGTCGGCGGCCTTTTTGTAATTGAGGCCTTATCCGTTATTTTTCAGGTCAGTTTTTTTAAAATGACCAGCGGCAAACGAATTTTCAGAATGGCGCCCTTGCACCATCATTTTGAATTGAAGGGCTGGCCGGAACCAAAGGTGATCGTGCGCTTTTGGATAATTGCCATCGCACTGGCCCTGCTGGCCATGAGTACCTTAAAGCTGAGATAGCCAAGGGCGCAGGAACTCTCTCTATCGGAGCTATGAGTCTTTCTGAGCTTTATGCGTCAGGCAATGGAGTACTGGAAAAATTTAAATGGGTCAATTGATTGAAAATGGAGCTTGCTGAAAAAAATATTACCGTGGTCGGTCTGGGTAAAACCGGGATGGCCCTGGCCCGCTTTCTAAAGAAAAGAGGTGCTGCGGTCGTGGTGACCGACATCGCCGCCGGGGAAGATCTGGGACCCCGGGTGCAAGAACTGCGTCAGATGAACATTGCTTTGGAATTGGGCCGACACCGGCCAAAAACTTTTCAGGAGGCTGATCTCATCGTGTTGAGTCCCGGGGTCCCGCACACCATCGCCCCCGTCATTCAGGCACTGAAAAATGGCACTGCGGTCATAGGAGAAATAGAACTGGCTTCAAGATTTATCGAGGAGCCGATCGTGGCAGTCACCGGCACCAACGGTAAAACCACGACTACCGAGCTTCTGGGCGACATGCTCAAACGTTCCGGGTTGGATGTATTCGTGGGCGGCAACATCGGCAATCCATTAATCGGCTATATCGACGAAAGCCGCAGGGCTGACGCGATTGTGGCAGAGATCAGCAGCTTCCAGTTAGACACCATCGATCGCTTCAGACCGAAAATTTCGGTGCTGCTGAACATCACGGTCGATCATCTGGACCGCTATCCGGATTTCAAAGCCTATGCCGCCTCCAAAATGCGGATATTTAAAAATCAGCAAACAAGCGACATTGCTGTATTAAACACCTCGGATCCGCTGGTGCGATCTCTTACCAGGGATCTGAAAATTAAAAAGTTGATTTACCCCCAAACCAGCAAAAATGAGGATGGTGCCGTTATCAACGGTAGCCATATCCGCTTTCACATAAACGACCCCGGGCCGCTTGATTTTACCGGAAACAGTCAATGGTCATTTGATTTATCCCAAATAAAACTTCGGGGCCGACACAATCTGGAAAACGCTTGTGCGGCCGGTCTGGCCGCCATTGCCGCCGGAGCCCGGCCGGCAGCCATCCAGGAAGCACTGAACAATTTCAACGGTGGCGCCCATCGGCTGGAATATCTTGCCACGATAGATAATGTCGAATTTTACAATGACTCCAAGGCAACCAACGTGGATGCTGTAATCAGAGCGGTGCAATGTTTCAGCAACCCGGTGGTCTTAATCATGGGAGGCCTTGATAAGGGCAGTAATTTTGAATCCCTCAGGGACATTTTTCCCCGATATATAAAAAAGCTGATCGTCATGGGAAAAGCAGCAGGTCTCATCCAGAGCGCCCTGGCAGATTTGACGCCCACAATATCGGCAACATCCATGACAGATGCCGTCAAACAGGCCCGCCAGGCAGCTTCCCCGGGAGATGTTGTTTTGCTGTCGCCCGGATGTGCCAGTTTTGACATGTATGACAGCTATGCCCGGCGGGGCGAAGACTTTCGCGAAGAAGTATTGAACCTTAACGGAAATAGGACACTGAACCCAGGGAAATCATGAGCCCTAAAAATCAGACATCAACTGCCGCGGCCTACGACATCCAACTGTTGTTTCCGGTTCTGTTCCTGGTAGGAATCGGGATCGTAATGGTTTACAGCGCCAGTTCGGCGGTTGCCTTAAAAAAATTCGGCTCGGATTATCTTTTCTTAAAAAAGCAGGCGATTTTCGCTTTTATCGGCATTATCGCACTGGTTGCCTGCCGGCATCTTCCGTACCAGTGGTATCGACCGTTAACCTATCCATTACTGGCACTGGCTCTTTTGTTTCTGATCGCCATTCAAGTTACGGATTTTGGTTTTTCAGCCGGCGGCTCAGCACGATGGTTGCGGATCAGTTATTTAACATTTCAACCGTCTGAATTTGCACGATTTGCCCTGGTCGTTTTCCTGGCTTATTCGCTGGAAAAAAAACGGGAAAAAATCAAAGAGCTATCCATCGGTTTTTTGCCTCACATATTTGTATTCGGCGTGTTTGCCCTATGTATTTTTCAACAGCCCGATTTTGGTTCGGTGGTCATCCTGGGGACCCTGACCTGGTTGATGATGTTTGTCGGCGGTGTTCGTTGCACGCACCTCTTGATGTCACTCATCGCTCTGCTGCCGGTGGCCATCTACTATTTGGTCAAAGCCGAGTATCGAGTAAAAAGACTTTTAAGCTTTCTCAACCCCTGGGAATACCCGGCAGATGAAGGTTATCAGGTCGTGCACTCCCTAATGGCCTTCGGAACAGGGGGATTGTGGGGTACCGGGATTGGCAAGGGCTTCCAGAAATTATTCTATCTGCCCGAACCCCACACAGATTTCATCTTTGCGATTATCGGCGAGGAGTTCGGCCTGGTCGGTGTTTTAATTATCATCGGGCTTTACGGGCTGATTCTTGTCAAAGGCATCCTGATTGCCCGCAATGCCCCGGACACATTCGGATCGCTGATGGCTTTCGGGTTGACATGCGCCATGGGTCTTCAGGTTTGCATCAACATGGGTGTTGCCCTGGGCCTGTTGCCAACCAAGGGACTCACCCTGCCCTTTTTAAGTTACGGCGGCACGTCGCTGTTGCTGAATATGGCAGCCATTGGAGTCCTGATGAACATCAGTGCCGCACGCAAGGCGTGAATATAAAGTTAATGGTTATTGGTTATTAGGTGAAAAACATGCAGGCGCATAGCTCACAGTTTTTAGCTCATAGCTCACAGCTCATAGCTCAAAGTAAAAATAGGATTAAATCCTTTGGACTATCAGCTATCAGCTATGAGCTATCAGCTAATGGGCAGTCAGACTGCCAAACAGAGGGTACCGCTAATTTTGCTGAAAACAGCAGGAATCGCGCGCTTCGCATCGTCATCGCCGGTGGCGGAACCGGCGGCCATTTGTTTCCCGGGATTGCGATTGCCAAAGAATTTATGGCCCGAAATTCTGCAACCCGGGTCATCTTTATCAGTACCGGCAACCGGCTTGAAAGAACCGTTCTGTCAAAGGCCGGTTTTGACCTTAGAAGTATTCAGGTGGCAGGAATTAAAGGGCGGGGGATATGGAACCAAATAAAATCGGTTTTGAAAATCCCCGGGGCAATCCTGGCCGCTATAGGGCTTCTTAAAAATTTTTCGCCGGATTTGACCGTCAGCCTTGGAAGCTACTCAGCCGGACCAGTGGTCACTGGCGCCTGGTTGATGAGAATTCCCATCGTCATTCATGAACAAAATATATTGCCGGGAATTACCAATAGAATTTTATCGCGTTTTGCGGATCGGATATACATTTCATTTGAAAATACCAAATCGAGTCTCAACCCCCGCAAGGTCTATTGGACCGGCAATCCGGTACGGCCGGAACTTTTAGAATGCACCGACCGACCGAAAGACGACACGGCGCAAGAAACCCGCCAGGACCGGTTTACGGTTCTGATAATCGGCGGCAGCCAGGGGGCGCACCGGATTAACCTGGCAATGATAGCAGCACTGGGACACCTCCAGAATGCTGAACGACTGCATTTTGTCCATCAAACCGGTGAAGGGGACGAAGAGGCTGTCAGTCAAGCCTACCGGGGAAAAAAAGTCAGCGCAGAGGCGCAGTCTTTTTTCGATGATATGGCTGAGCAGTATTGCCAGGCCGATTTGATTATTTGCCGGGCCGGCGCGACCACGGTGGCTGAAATCACGGCCCTGGGAAAAGCGGTGATTTTCATCCCCTTCCCCTATGCTGCCGACAACCACCAGATGCTAAATGCCGCCGATCTTGCCAACGATGGTGCGGCTGAAATTATTGTAGAAAAGGAACTCACCGGCGAATTGCTCAGTGAAAAAATTGAACATTACATGCATCATCCGGATGCTTTAGAGACTATGGCCGCCAGGGCCAGGCGTTACGGCAAACCTGAGGCCGCCAAAAATATCGTTGACGACTGTTACCGTTTATTAACTGGGTGACTGGTTTCACGCAACCCGAAAGGCGTAACTCGAAACTCGGAACTATGTATCTTAAAAAATATCATATCCATTTTGTTGGAATCGGTGGAATCGGAATGAGCGGAATTGCCGAATTGCTGCTCAATCTGGGCTATAAAGTATCGGGCTCGGATTTGAAGGCTTCGGATATTACCGAAAATCTGAAAACATTAGGCGGTACCATCTATGTCGGCCATGGCGCCGATCATATCAGCGGCGCCGATGTGGTGGTTATGTCGTCGGCGGTCCAACTTGATAATCCTGAGGTTCTGGCAGCCGAGCAGGCATCCATTCCGGTCATTCCAAGAGCGGAAATGCTTGCCGAGCTCATGCGATTAAAATACAGCGTGGCGATCGCCGGTGCCCATGGCAAGACCACCACCACCTCCATCGTCGCCTCTGTCCTGGCCCAGGGAGGCTTAGACCCGACCGTGGTCATTGGCGGCAAGCTGAAAAGCATCGGTACCAATGCGGTGTTGGGGGAGGGGGATTTCATTGTGGCCGAAGCCGATGAAAGCGATGGCTCCTTTTTAAAATTTTCTCCTGCCATTGCGGTGGTAACCAATATTGATCGTGAACACCTGGATTTTTATAAAGATTTAGATGCCATCAAATCTGTTTTCTTAGACTTTATCGATCGGATACCATTCTACGGTCTGGCTGTCCTTTGTCTGGACAACGAATCGATCCAGGATCTAATTCCCGAAATTAAAAAACGCTATACCACCTATGGCATGAGTTCACAGGCTGATTTCCAGATCCGGAATGTGGAATTTGAAAAAAGGCGCAGCCGTTTCAGTGTTTACAAAGAAGGCCAAAAACTCGGTAATATAAGGTTAAATCTGCCGGGTCTTCACAACGTCTACAATGCCACTGCCAGCATTGCCGTAGGTATCGAACTGGATGTGCCGTTTACAGCCATCAAAGCCGCCCTGGAAACCCTTGAAGGCGTTCAGCGCCGACTCGAAATTAAAGGTGAGGTGAACAAAATTACAGTGGTGGACGATTACGGCCATCATCCGACTGAAATTAAAACCACTCTGGAAGCCATCGAAAAATGCTGGCCGGATAACCGTAAAGTGGTGGTGTTTCAACCCCACCGCTACAGCCGGACCCAGGCGTTGTTTGATGATTTCACGCGGTCATTCTATCAATCCGATGTCCTGCTGGTATTGCCCATCTACGCCGCCGGAGAAAAAAGGATTGAGGGATTGTCGGGCCATGATCTCTGCGAAGGAATTAAGGCCCATGGCCATAAAGAAGTCTTTTGTGCAACGGATGCTGAAAAGGCCCTCGCCTTTTTAAAGGATATCTTAAAGCCGGGAGACCTGCTGTTGACCCTGGGCGCAGGCGATGTCTGGAAATTGGGTGAGCAACTGTTGGCGGCATTGAAGCAAAAATGAAATTGCAGCCGGCAGAGATAGGGTCGTTTGAGGTTAAAAGTGCCAAAACGTAAAAACCCGCGAAAAATTGCCCGTCGGGGCCACAAGGGCGCCAGGCGGTTTAAATTTATTGACCGTCTCATCATGGGTTTCAAATTTACGATGGCTATCGCAACCGTGATGGTCGTAACCGGGTTATTCATCCTGGTGCATGATCTACTGACCGGGTGCGATTATTTCAGCGCCCGGCAGCTGACCATCGAGGGGATGCAGCGATTGACCAAAAAACAGGTCGCACAACAGGCCGGCATTCATACCGGTGTTAACATTCTGTCAGCAAATTTGACCCTGGCCCGGAAGCGCTTACGGGCACATCCCTGGATCGCTGATGCTGAAGTCAGCAGAGAAATTCCGTCCGGCCTGACCATTGTGATCAAAGAGCACACCGCGCTGGCCGTGGTCGATTTCGGACAAAAGTACCTGATGAATACGCACGGTGAAATATTTAAAGTGTGGGACCCATCAGATCCAAAAAATCTGCCGGTGGTCAGTGGCCTCAACTTGTCGGACCTGACCGTGTACGGCCGGCCTAGACCGTCACAGCCTAGCAGCGACAAAGAACGCTCGGCACCGTTTAAAGCAGTGATGCGAATTTTACAGCTCGGTGAAAAAAATGGAAGTATTCTGCCGAATCGAGTCGTTCGGCAAATCCATGTGGATCGGCAAATTGGTCTCACCATTCATGCTTTTGACCGGGGCCAAACCATAAATCTTGGGTACAACGATTACGCCGGCAAGTACCGCATGCTGTCTAATTTGTTTTCATATTTAAAACGTCATCGAAGCCTATCAGATTTTGATCGCATTGATCTGAATAATTTACAGCGAGTGGTGGTTAATCCTACAAGAATTGAGTCCCCAACCAAGGGATCATAAGGAGGGCAGTATGCAGCGACAACAGGACGTTATTGTGGGTCTCGACATCGGAACGACCAAAATCTGCGCTGTAGTAGGGGAAATGTCAGGATCCGATATCAACATCATCGGTATCGGAACGCATCCTTCCATCGGATTACGCAAAGGCGTCGTCATTAACATCGAGTCAACGGTGGAGTCTATTAAAAAGGCGGTGGAAGAGGCGGAGCTCATGGCTGGTTGTGAGATTTCCTCGGTCTGCGCCGGGATTGCCGGCGGACATATTACCGGTTTTAACAGCCGTGGAATTGTTGCCATCAAAGGATCGGAGATCACCGAAAATGATGTTGAACGGGTTATCGATGCCGCCCGTGCGGTGGCGATTCCCATGGATCGTGAAGTCATCCACGTTCTACCCCAGGAATTTATAGTTGATGACGAGCCGGGGATTCAAAACCCGGTCGGAATGGCCGGGGTTCGACTGGAAGCGAAAATTCACATCGTCACCGGTGCCGTGGCCTCAGCCCACAATATCGTTAAATGCGCCAATCGTTCCGGCCTCGATGTCAGTGATATTGTCCTGGAGTCCCTGGCATCCGGTGAGGCCGTGCTGACCGATGAAGAAAAACAGCTGGGCACCGCCCTTCTGGATCTTGGCGGAGGGACCACCGACCTGGCAATATTTTCCGGAAAGAATATCAAACACACCTTTGTTCTGGCTTTGGGCGGCAACAACCTGACCAATGATATCTCCATTGGCTTGCGGGCGCCCCAGGCCGAAGCCGAAAAAATTAAAAAGAAATTCGGCACCTGCCTCACCAGCGATATCAGCAGTGATGAAACCATCGAGGTCCCGGGCATGGGTGGCCGTGCCCCCCGGAAGCTGCCACGACAGATCCTTGGAGAAATCCTGGAACCTCGATTGGAAGAAATTTTTGAGTTGACTTCCCGGGAAATATATCGTGCCCGAATGGAGAATATGATTAATTCCGGAATTGTCCTGACCGGCGGTACAGCGCTTCTGGATGGCGTTACGGAGGTTGCCGAATCGATTTTCAACCTGCCCACCCGCCTGGGAAAACCCCAGGGAATCAAGGGGCTGGTGGACGTGGTCAACAACCCTATGTACGCCACGGGCGTAGGACTGGTTTTATTCGCCGCGCGTAACAGGGATTCGAAAAAGTTCCGAATTCGGGATAAAAACATATTCAATCGCGTAATGATCCGAATGAAGCGGTGGTTTCAGGAGGTAGTCTAACGAAAATGCCTAAAATGCACTAAAGTGCCTAAAATGCCTAAAATAATTGAGTTGTGCCTATTTTTAAATGGTCAATTGAGCGGGCTTGTAACAATAGGCGTCAATTTGTATGGACGATAACCAATAACCAATAACGATTAACCATTAACCAAACCTGGTAGGAGGGCAAAAAATGTTTACCTATGTTGACAACGAAAAATCGGCGAAGATCAAAGTAATCGGTGTCGGGGGTGCGGGCGGAAATGCCATCAACAACATGATCGCATCCAATCTTCAGGGCGTAAAGTTCATCGCAGCCAACACGGATGCCCAGGCCCTTGAAATTTCCCAAGCCTCGATCCGGATTCAACTGGGCGAAGGGATTACAGAGGGTCTGGGGGCCGGTGCCAACCCCCAGGTCGGCCGGGATGCGGCCCTTGAAAACGAAGAGGACATCAGAGAGGCGCTGGCAGACAGTCACATGGTATTTATTACCGCCGGATTCGGCGGTGGAACCGGTACCGGTGCCGCCCCTGTGATTGCCGAAATATGCAAAGACCTGGGCGCGCTGACGGTGGCGGTGGTAACCAGACCATTTTCCTTTGAGGGCAAAAAACGCTCCCTGCAGGCCGAAAGGGGAATCGACGCCTTGAAGCAGGTGGTCGATACGGCAATTACGATCCCCAACGACCGTCTCAGAGGCCTGGCATCTAAAAAAGCGACCCTGATGGAAATGTTCGTAAGGGCCGATGAAATCCTGCTGCATTCGGTCAAAGGCATCACGGACCTGATCATGATGCCGGGTGTGGTCAATCTCGATTTTGCCGATGTGAGAACAACCATGTCCAAGGCCGGACTGGCATTGATGGGAATCGGCATCTCATCCGGTGAAAATCGAGCGGTCGAAGCTGCCGGAAAGGCCATCTCCCATCCGCTGCTGGAAGACGTACCCATTACCGGCGCCCGGGGCGTTTTGATGAATATTACCGCCTCCAGTGACATGGAATTTGAAGAGGTTGCCGAAGCTTCCGAGTACATTCACAACGAAGTGGGTGAAGAAGCGGAGATATTCTGGGGCACCTCCGTGGACGATAAGATGGGCGATGAAATGCGCGTAACCGTGATCGCAACCGGAATCGGCAAGGAATCTGAAGAAGTAGAACCACTGACCGAGACGCTCAGGGGTAAGATCAGAGACATCACACCCAGCGATCTGGACAAAATCATAGATTACGATGAGCCGACATTCATCCGTCATAAAAAGGCTGTCGGGGAATCCTCAGGAGCAATTTACAGAGGTACCAGTGGAACAACCGTCACCGACAGTGTGCTGGATGTTCCCACGTTTTTAAGAAGAAAAGCGGATTAGCATTTCCAGGTGATATGTGAAAAAATGACTTCGCCCGGGAATGGGTCCGGGATCGGTTGCCAAACACTGTCTGCAGGTATATATTGCGCACAGTGTGGCACGCTTCAGGGGCGTCGCCCGGCACCTGTCTGCGGTACCGATTCAGACCGGTGGCTTCTAACAACGGTCAACCCACATGAGAAACCGGCAAAATGGCGGGGAAAAAGCAGACCACGGCCCGGCAACTTCTGGATTCCGAGATCGGTACCATTCGAAAATCCTGGCGTCAGAAGATCAGTATCGCTTTGGTGTATCCGAATCGCTATCACGTCGGCATGTCCAGTCTCGGGTATCAGACCTTATATGATCTTCTAAACGGATTGGATCAGGTGGTATGCGAAAGAGCTTTCCTGCCGGATGACAAGGGGCCGGAAACCGTCCGGCCGGTCACCATTGAGTCGGGCAGGCCCATCGCCGATGCGGATATCATCGCCTTTTCTATTTCCTTTGAAAACGATTATCCCCATTTGCTGACAATTTTGGATCAAGCCGGAATACCCATGAGATCGGGCGAGAGAAGCGCCCGGCATCCTCTGGTGATCGCCGGTGGCGTCGCCTGCTTTCTGAATCCTGAGCCGATTGCGCCTTTTATCGATTGCTTTCTGCTCGGCGAAGCCGAGGGCATCCTGCCCCGGTTTTTCCAGGTCTTTGAACCCGGTACCGACAAACAGGGATTATTGAAAAACCTGGCACGCCGGGTCCCGGGCGCCTATGTGCCGGCCTTCTACGATGCCCGCTACCACGACGATGGCACCCTGGCGGCTTTTGAGCCCCTGGAGGATGTGCCGCCAAAAATTAAACGCGTCTACCTGAAAGATCTGAATCAGATTTCAACATGCAGTGCCGTTGTAACCCCCCATACGACCTTTGATCGATCATTTTTAATTGAAGTCGGCCGCGGTTGTCCTCATGGCTGTCGTTTTTGCAGCGCCGGTTTTATTTATCGTCCGCCAAGATTTCGGTCCCTCGACCGGTTGAAGCAAACCATCGACCGGGGTGTTCGGCTGACCAATCGTATCGGCCTGGTGGGTGCGGCCGTATCCGATCTGCCGGAAATAGAAGAATTGTGCAGCAAATTTAATGATCAAACCATCAGATTTTCATTCAGTTCCCTGCGGGCCGACCGGCTCACACCGGGATTGTTGTCGATTCTGAAAAAAAGCAACGTCAAAACAGCCACCATCGCCCCGGAAGTCGGATCCGAACGAATGCGCCGGGTCATCAACAAAGGGATCACGGAAAAAGATGTTTTGAGCGCCGCTTCGATGCTCGTTGAAAACGGCATACCCAATTTGAAACTGTATTTTATGATCGGCCTGCCCGGCGAAACCGGAGCAGATATCGATGCCATTATCAAATTGGTCAAACAGATCAAACATCGTTTTTTAACATCCAGCCGGGCCCGCAAGCATATCGGCACTATTACGGTCAGTCTCAATTCTTTTGTTCCCAAGCCGGCAACACCTTTTCAATGGGCGGCCATGGATGAGGTCAGGACATTGAAGAAAAAAATTAAAAAAATTAAAAATGAATTAAAAAAAGTCGCCAACCTGCGAATTAATGCAGACATCCCCAGATGGGCCTATCTGCAGGCAATGTTCTCAAGGGGCGATCGAAAAGTCGCTGATATCCTGTTATTGGCCCATGCCAACAAGGGCAACTGGGCCCAAACCCTTAAAACAGTGTCCGTCAACCCGGATTTTTATGTCCTCCGCGAACGAAATCTGGATGAAAGACTGCCCTGGGATTTCATCGATCACGGGATTAAAAAATCTTATCTCCGCCAGGAATATCAGCGTGCGAAACAAGGGCTGACAACACCGGACTGTCAGGTGGAAACCTGCCGCATTTGCGGGGTCTGTTAGACACGGGTTGCGCGTTCCGTGTTGCGAGTTGCGTGGTGAAGGCCAGACCATTCCGAAACTCGCATTCCGAACCCGCAATCTAAAATCCCAAATCGAAATCCTCTGCCTGCCCTCCGCAGCCTGAAAGGCGAAGGAGGGTCATCTGTCCTCTGTTTTCTGTACTCTGTTTTTAAGCTTGAAATCAAAATGTTAAAGTGATAGGAAAATTTCTTTCGAGAAAAAATCAGATATCTGAGGAGTGGTTATGATCGAAGGTTTATTTTTTATGCTTGGACTGGGGGCTGTTTGCGGAATAGTTCTAGGGGCGGCGTCACGAATATTTTATGTCTGGGAAGATCCGCGCATCGCTCAAGTGGAATCCACCTTTGCCGGCGCCAACTGCGGTGGTTGCGGGTATGCCGGCTGTTCGGCAGCGGCTGTTGCGGTGGTCGGCGGCAAAGCGCTTCCCAGTGTCTGTGTCGTGGGCGGGCCGGAGTCTGCCCAGGCGGCTGCCGAAGTAATGGGTATGGAGGTCGGGCTGGCAGAACCGTTGAAATCCTACAATACTTGTGCCGGTGGCGACCGTGCAGAGACCAAATACCTGTATTTCGGAGTCAATACATGCCAGGCCCAGGCCAACCTGTCCGGCGGGCACCGGGTTTGCGGCGTCGGCTGCATCGGACTGGGAGATTGTGTTCGGGCATGCCAGTTTGACGCCTTAAAAATGGGGCCGGAAGGCTACCCGGTGGTCGATAAAAGCAAATGCGTCGGGTGCGGGGTCTGCGAACAGGTATGTCCCAAAGCGATTATGAAGGTACGAACGCCGTCCCAGCGCATTTTGCATTTCAACCAGTTCAATGATCGTCTGGCTCCCTGCCGCCAGACCTGTCCGGCTGAAATCGACATCCCCAAATATATCGCTCAAATCAGAGAAGGCGACTATGAAGGTGCCGTCGACACCATCCGGGAACGAAATCCCCTGCTGTTGGCCTGCGGGCGGGTGTGCCCCCATCCCTGCGAAGTCAATTGCCGGCGAGCAATTGAAGATGAGCCGGTATCCATCAACCAGCTGAAACGATTTGCGGCCGATTATGAGATGAATTCCGGCAAACGTCTGCCGGTGCCGATAGCTCCCCTGACAGATAAACGCATAGCGGTGGTGGGCGGTGGACCGGCAGGACTGACCTGTGCCTTTTTTCTACGCCGGTTGGGCCACGAGGTAACGATTTTCGAAGCCATGCCCAAAATGGGGGGTATGCTGCGCTACGGCATACCGGAATACCGCCTTCCCAAAGAAGTGCTCGACTGGGAAATAAATGGTATTCTGGAGCTTGGCGTTGAGAGCCGCTGCAATGTAAGATTTGGTATCGATTTTGATGTGGATTCTCTGAAGACCGACGGTTATGATGCCATTTTCCTGGGCATCGGGGCCTGGAAAGATTCGTCCCTGCGCGTCGAAGGCGAACAATTACAGGGCTGTTATACCGGCATCGATTTTCTATCACGCCTGGCCGGCGGTGAGCCGATCCCCACCGGTCGATCCGCGGTGATTATCGGCGGTGGAAACACCGCCATTGACTGCACCCGCAATTTGCTCCGGCTCGGGGTTGAGGAAGTCAACCTCGTTTATCGTCGAACCCGCAATGAGATGCCGGCCAACCCGGTGGAAATTGAAGCGGCAGAGGAGGAAGGGGTTAAATTCACGTTTCTGGCCGCTCCGGTTCGGGTGGTGGGAGATGAAAACGGGATTACCACCCACCTGGAATACCTGAAGATGGAACTGGGAGAGCCGGATGCCAGCGGAAGACGACGGCCGGTGCCCATCGAGGGATCTGAAACCTTGATGGAAACCGATATGGTGATTACGGCCATCGGACAATCGCCGGATGTTTCCTTTACCGAAAAGCTGAATCAGCAGCTGGCAGAGCTGAAAACCACCCGGTGGAACACCATTGAAGTCGATCCGGCGACCTTGCAGAGTGATATGCCCTATGTGTTTTGTGCCGGAGATGCTGCCACCGGGCCAAGCTTGGTCGTAGACGCCATTGGCGGCGGGCGACGGGCGGCCCGCTCCATCCATCAGTACGTCATGGAGGAGGAAGTAAAAGCTGATCCGGGGGAGCTGCAAAAAAATCTGATCGACGAAACCCTATTTGAATATGTGGAGGGCATCATAAAGAGTAAACGGGCCCCGATGCCGGAACTGCCCGTTGCCGAACGAATAAAATCATTTATTGAGTCAGATCAGGTACTTAGCGAAGAAGCCGCTCGGGATGAAAGCCTGCGCTGCCTGTTTTGCTGTCTGACCTGCTACAATCCGGACCAGGCGACCGACGCAACAGTGAAAATTACTGATTTAAGGAATAAAACCGAAGTCGCCTGACTTGAAGTGGTTTCAAAACCTCAGATCACGTCCAAAGATCCGCTTGAGGCGGACGAGTTGATGAGAAAGCGCAGTCCGCCGGAGGCGGATGAGCGTACATTTCGAAGAAACTCGCAACGCAGTATTTGACCGTTAGATGAGGTTTTGAAGCCACTTCTAAAAATTGCTTGAAAGGTTGGCTGCATTATGGTAGTCGAAGCTTGACTTTTTGGCACGCAGGACATCCAGCATGAAATACAAATGGGCTCCGCCCATTCGGAATAGTGGAATGATGGAAATATGGAATAATGGGTTTTGAGGATTTAAATCAATTCTAATCCGATTAGTTCCTTATTTATTACCCAATATTCCATTACTCCAGCATTTCAACATTCCATAACCCGAGTATAAATTGATTACGCGGAAATACAATGAGGTTTTCCGCGTCTGGCAACGTAGATGCTTTAATTTATATAAGGTACGGTTATTCTATGTTCTCAAAACTCGAATTGAAGCTGGCGTACGGTCTGACAATTTGGCTGCTGTTGGTGGGTGTTATATGCTATGCAGCTTTTCCGCCCGAAATTCCTGATCAACCGATCCGATTGCTATATACCCCTGCGGCGGGCAAGGTGCTTTTTGATCACCAAACCCATCAGTCGGTTACCGGATATGGGATCTCATGCGGGGACTGCCACCACACCCTGGCCGCAGATGAGTATGACCAGGCACAGTCGTGCGCTGAATGCCATGACCCGGCTGAAGGTGATGAAGAAGTCCCCAAGCGCGCTGATGCTTTCCACCAGCAGTGCGCAGGATGTCACGAAGCCTTTGGCGCCGGTCCGGTTGAAAAAGATTGTTCCGCCTGTCATGTCATGTAAGGCCATAGACTAACGGCTGCCGTCTTTGTATGACTGTTAAATCTTGCTGGTAAATAAAAGGGTTGCTTTATGCTAAAAAAATCGTTTCTGGGTTTAACCAATTCTCGAATTGAATATGAACTGCTTCCGGTTAAAGTGCCAAAACCTGAAAAAGTTGCCGCCGCCAAATCGGTTACCCTGTTTCACCCAACCAACGGTGATCAATCCGCTGCACCTGCCTTTCAGACCGGTGACAGGGTTAAAACCGGTCAAAAACTGGCTCTTTTTGCAGAGGATCCGACCTATGTCATCTCAAGCGTAACCGGAACCATAGCCTCTATTTCATCATACACCGGCGATTTCGGTAAAGCCTACAGCGCCATTACCATCAATATTGATGAAAATGAGGAATTAGACGAACCGTTTGACAATCAAACCTCAAGTTTAGACACCGCCATCGCCCATCTGTCTTTTTTACCGGGAAATCCCGTCTATTCCGCCTTAGTGGAGCCTGAAAAAGCAATAAATACCATCGTGATCACGGGCGTAGATGACGACCTTCTCATTGGGACCAACCAATATATCGTGAGTTCCGCCCTCGACGACATCAAAAAAGGGATCGGCATTCTGAAAGAAATTTCCGGCGTGGAACGAATTGTCCTGGTCACGGCCGGTGAGTCCATGCAGGGCTACGGACACATCGGTGCCGAGGTAAAGGGCCTTGATACCGGATATCCTGCCGCCCTGCCCCGGATGATTATGAAAGATGTTCTGGGAGAAATTGTTCCGGCCGGAAGTAACTGCGAAGATATGGGTGCCTGTTTCATGAGTGCGGAGGCGGTCGCGTCCATCGGTAAAGCCTACGATAACGGTCAGATACCGGTTAGCAAAATCCTTACCCTGGTTACCAAAGACGGGACCCAACGATTGATCGAAACCACCATCGGCACACCGATCAGAGATATCCTTGATAAATACGACGTTTCCATCAATGAAGAAGACCGCATTATTTTTGGCGGCCCGCTGAGGGGCTCGGCGGTCTACTCACTGGACCACCCGGTGATGCCCGATACCAACGGCATCGTCATCCTGGACCGCAAAGATGCCGCCTATGCATCCGATTATCCCTGCATAAACTGTGGTGATTGCGTCAGGGCCTGCCCGGCTCAAATACAGGTCCATATGCTGGTCAGGTTTTTGGAAGCCGGCCAATTTGAAGAAGCCGCGGATACTTACGATTTATTATCCTGTATCGAATGCGGTATTTGCAGCTTTGTATGTGTATCCAGGATACCGATATTTCAGTATATCAAGTTAGCCAAATATGAACTGGACCGGGCTAAGGCCTCAGAGATAATGGAAACAACGGAAACGACCGAGGCGACAGAAGTAACAGAGGCAACGGAGGCAACGGAGGCAACGGATGCTTGACCAAAAAAAGTTGATCGTTTCGCATGCGCCTTTCTGGCACAACGGAACCCGGGTTACCGATCGCAGCTATCACACCCTGCTGGCCGCTCTGCCCGCCCTGATTGCCGGTGTTTATTATTACGGCATTCCGGTTTTCGGTGTCATCAGCCTGTCGGTGGCAACAGCCATGCTATGGGAGCTGGCGATTAATTATGTAACCAAAAGACCGGTCACCATCGGCGACGGCAATGCGGCGGTAATCGGTTTAATTTTTGCGATGCTGATGCCGGCCACCATGCCCTGGTGGGCCGTGATTACCGGTACTTTTATTGCTGTGGTCATCGGCAAACAGATATTTGGCGGCATCGGCAGCAATCCGTTCAATCCGGTGGCCCTGGCAGTGGCCATTCTGATGTTATCCTGGAAGGATCTTTTCAATTTCGATGGGATGCTGTTAAATTACAATTTTAGCTTCGCCGCCGTTTATCCCCTGGCAATCGCCAAGAGTTTCGGGGCCGATGCTTTAAAATCGATTCAGATCGGCGACCTGCTCATGGGCAGGCAAATCGGTGGTCTCGGCGCCACCTTCGGCCTCGGTCTTATAGTGGGCGGATGCTATCTGATGCTGAGAGGCTTTATTCGACCGGAAATATCGCTCACATTTCTGGCCGGGGTATATCTGACGGCGTTGATATTTAACGTGGCCGATCCGGTTCGTTTTGCCGAACCCGGTATCCATATTTTTTCAGGTTATACTCTGATCGGGGCCTTTTTCCTGGCCACCGAAGATGGTTCTTCGCCGGTTAACGTAATCCCGATGCTAATCTATGGAGCCGTCGGCGGAATAATGACTGTTTTGATTCGCAATATCGGCGCCTATATCGACGGCGTACTTTTGGCCATTTTACTTATCAATCTTATCAGTCCGCTGCTGGACAGGATCAGACCGCAAGCTTTGGGAAAGGTTGTCTAAAATGCGTGAAATGATAAAAATGGTGGTTGTGCTTACCATTCTAAGCTTTTTTTCAGGGGGCGTGCTGGCCTATATCCGTAACACTTATCAGGGAAGAATCGATAACCAGGTGCTGGAGTTCGTTAAAGGCCCGGCTGTGCGAACCATTTTCGAAGGCGCCGGCAACGACCCGATTGCCGACCGATTTACCATCAAGGACGGAGAGGTTGAAAGGACCTTTTTTGTCGGTGTTTTCGACGGCGAGCCCCGGGGCGTAGCCTTTGAAACTTCCGGTAAGGGTTACGGCGGTGATGTCGGCTTAATGGTGGGTATCGATGTCAAAGACAGCAAACTGATGGGCGTGAGTGTGACCACCCATGGCGAAACACCCGGCATGGGTGCCAAAGCCAAAAGTGATCCGGGCTTTGTGGCTCAGTATAAGGGCCTTGACTTAGAGAAGCCCATCGCGGTGACCCTGGATGGTGGTTCCATCAGTGCCATCAGCGGGGCGACGATCACCTCGCGCGCGGTGTCCAGTGCGGCCACAGACGCTGATAAAATATACCAGAAGCTGAAAACCCAGATTGCCGACAATTTGAAGAAATTTAATAAATAGGGTGAACTAAATGGCGAAATCTCTGACACAGGAATTTGTGAAGGGACTTTGGGATGAAGTACCGCCTTTTCGGCTGGTCCTTGGCCTCTGCCCCGTATTGGCGGTCACCAAGTCAGTAGAAAATGGTATCGGAATGGGAGTTGCGACAACCTTTGTCCTGGTGGGCTCCAACGTACTGGTATCGGCGTTGCGCAAGCTTATCCCGGCCAAAGTTAGAATCGCCTGCTACATCGTGATTATCGCCACCTTCGTCACCGTCGTAGAGTTGCTCATGCAGGCATTTCAATATGAGCTGTATCTCAAACTCGGCATATTTATCCCGCTGATCGTGGTAAACTGTATTGTCCTGGGAAGAGCAGAGGCATTTGCATCCAAAAATGGCCCTGTGCGATCCCTGCTAGACGGGTTGGGCATCGGGCTTGGCTTCACGTGTTCTCTAGCTGCGTTGGCCTCCGTAAGGGAGCTTTTGGGCACCGGTTATCTGACAATCTGGAAGGACTGGGGCCTTGTCTATCACATATTCGGTTCGGCCTACAAGCCGTTTTCCTTTATGGTCGAAGCCCCCGGTGCCTTCATGGCCCTGGGTCTGATGCTGTGTCTCATGAATCTGGTCGGGAAAAAATAGGAGAAGACCATGGGTGATTTATTTGTCCTTGCCGTCAGTTGTATCCTGATAAATAATATTCTGCTGGCCCAGTATTTGGGTAACTGTCCTTTTCTGGGGACATCCAAAAAGATGGAAACCGCCATCGGCATGGCCATGGCTGTGGTCTTCGTCCTGGTAATGGCCGGTGTTATCACCTGGATGACCAACACCTTTTTCCTGGTAAAATACGACCTCGAGTATCTGCGAACCGTGGCCTTTATCCTGGTGATTGCGTCCCTGGTTCAATTTGTGGAAATGTTTTTAAAGAAAAGTATCCCGGCCCTGTATGCCGGCCTGGGAATTTTTCTGCCCTTGATCACCACCAACTGCGCCGTCATGGGCGTATGCCTGATCAATGTCAACGAAGAGTATACGTTTATGCAGGCCCTGGTAGCCTCCTTTGGTTATGCCGTTGGATTCGGCCTGGCATTGATTCTGTTTGCGGGCGTACGGGAAAAAACCCTTCTGGCCCGTGTTCCCCGCCCGTTGCAGG
>JBATKU010000055.1:0-16069 GCA_049669725.1 Desulfobacterales bacterium | reverse complement strand
CAAAATGATGGGTACCCCCATATATGTCTCTTTGCAAAACGATGTGGTCCCCGCTGTTCAGAAAAGAGAATAGAACCGTACTGATGGCCGCCATACCGGAGCTGAAAACCAGACCGGCTTCAGCGTTTTCCAGGACGCACAATTTTTCAATAATCGATTTCTGATTGGGGATATTAAAATAGCGGGGATAGACATTTTCCGGAGCATCAAGATACTCAAATGAAGAAGAGGTATAAATGGGTGTGTTGAGTCCTCTGGTTGTCGGATCAACATAGGTGCCGCTGTGAACACACTGGGTATCCTTATTCATGCTTTGCTCCTCCTGTGAAATGATCTTTACGCGATTCAATGGCAGCCATATATTATTTAATCCTGAAATGCAATCCCCGGGTCCTTTAATAAAATCTCCAGTGTATTATATTATCCATTGAATTGATGGTATAAGGTTTAATGATAATCGATCGCAGGGAATAGTTTAGAGGCTGCCTTAATGCCTGCACATAATGCCGACATTGCGGAAATTTTTAGTGAAATTGCAGACTATCTGGAAATTGCCGGTGATAATCCGTTTAAGATCCGGGCCTACCGCAATGCCTCCCGCACTGTCCAGGGGCTGGGCGTTGAGCTGCAGGATATGGTCGCCAAAAAAGAAGATCTTACCGGGCTTCCGGGTATCGGTAAAGAACTGGCGGCCAAGATATTGGAGATCCTGGAAACAGGCAGCATCCGGACCCTTCAAAAACTTCAGGACCGGATCCCCGGGGACGTCAGACAACTTTTGAAATTACCCAACCTTGGTCCCAAACGTGTGGGGATTTTATATCACGATCTGAATATTCGGAACCTTGAGCAGCTAAAAAAGGCTGCCCGGGAAGGCCGCATCCAGTCTTTGCCGGGCTTTGGCAGGAAGACTGAAATGCGAATTTTAGAGGCTATAGAGTCCCGGGCTGAAAAAGAGGTTCGATTCAAGCTCGATGTGGTCAAGCCCATTGCCGATTCCATTCAAGATTATCTAAAAAAAATTGACGGTGTTCATCAAGTGGTCGTCGCCGGCAGCTGGCGCAGGTCAAAAGAAACCGCAGGTGATCTGGACATTCTGGTGACGGCTCAAAAAAATAGCCCGGTGATGGACGGTTTTGTCGAATTTTCCGAGGTGGCAAGGGTCATATCCCGGGGATCAACCCGCTCCAGTGTCGTTCTGCGCTCCGGGCTGCAGGTCGATTTAAGACTGGTTGACAGAAGAAGTTTCGGTGCGGCCCTGCAATACTTTACCGGCAGCCAGGCCCATAATATTGCCGTCAGACAGCTGGGGCGCCAGCGCGGTCTGAAGATTAACGAATACGGCGTCTTCAAATTTGAGGACCGTGTAGCCGGAGAGACGGAAGCATCGGTATATGAGGCCATTGGTTTGGCCTTAATTCCACCGGAACTTCGCGAAAACCGGGGAGAAATTGAAGCCTCACGGGAAGGCTGCCTGCCCGCGCTGGTCGAATTAAATGATATCAAAGGAGACTTGCATGTTCACACCAAGGCTTCCGATGGCCGTTTTAGTTTGAGGGAAATGGCTGAAGCCGCTAAAAGCAGGGGCTTAAGATATATCGCCATTGCCGAGCACTCCAAGCTGCTGGCATTCGCCGGCGGATTAGACACCTCGCGGCTGCTGGCGCAAATCGATGAGATTGATCGCCTCAATGATGAGTTGCAAGGCCTGACAATTCTGAAAAGTATTGAGGTGGATATCCTAAAAGACGGCCGGCTGGATTTGCCGGATGACGTGCTTGGCCATCTGGACCTGGTGGTTGGGTCAGTTCACAGCCATTTCAGCCTGCCCAGGGAAGAGCAGACCGAACGGGTATTGCGCGCCATGGATCATCCCTATTTTTCAATCCTGGCCCACCCTTCCGGCAGGTTGATAAACGAGCGTGAACCGTTAATGCTGGATATGGAAAAAATTATAGCCAAAGCCTCCGAACACGGGTGCTTTTTGGAGTTAAATGCCAGTCCCAAGCGCCTTGACCTGATTGATATTTACTGCCGGATTGCAAAGGATCAGGGCGTTTTGATTGCCATCAACACGGATGCCCATCGAACATCTGATTTTGACAATCTATGTTTCGGCATCGGCCAGGCCCGCCGCGGCTGGCTGGAAAAAAAAGATGTGCTCAATACGAGGCCCCTGGCGGAGCTGCGAAAGCTGCTGAAGCAGACGATGGGATAATCTGAAATGCATCGATTAACTAATAACCTATAACCAATAACTGATAACTATTAACTCCGATGGTGGAGGTGAAAAATGGATCTTGGAATAAATGGAAAAATTGCCCTGGTCACTGCGGCAAGCCGCGGTCTGGGCCGGGGTTGCGCCGAACAGCTGGCGGCTGACAAATGTCGGGTTGCAATCTGCTCCCGGGATGAGGCTGACGCCAAACAGGCGGCCGAAGAAATTGCCGGGCAAAGCGGGGCCGAAGTCATGGGTTTCGGAGCGGATGTCAGCCGTGCTGAAGATATTGAGCGCTTGCTTAAGGATGTCACCCAGTCTCTGGGGAATCCGGAAATCCTGGTGACCAATGCCGGTGGTCCGCCACCGGGAACCTTTGCCAGCACAGCCCTGGAGGAATATGAAAAGGCCTTAAACCTCAATCTGATGAGTGCTGTGCATCTAATTCACGGTGTTGCGCCGGCGATGAAGGACAAAGGCTGGGGTCGCATTATTGCCATTACCTCGATTTCGGTTAAGCAGCCCATCGCCAACCTGCTGCTGTCCAATATGGCTCGAGCCGGGCTGACGGGCTTTTTAAAAACCATTTCAACAGAGCTGGCCCCTTTTGGGATCACCGTCAACGCCCTGCTTCCGGGAACCCACAAAACATCACGAATCGAACAGCTGGTACAGGACACTGCCGCCCGGGAGGATAAACCGGAGGAAAAAGTCTACCAGGAGATGATGGAGGCGATCCCTTGCAAAACGATAGGAGATCCAGCTGATTTTGGGGCTGCAGCAGCCTTCTTGGCCGGTACCCGGGCCCGTTATATCACCGGACAGAATCTGCTGATTGACGGCGGACGGTATAGCGGCCTTCTCTAATGTCATTCCCGCGAAGGCGGGAATCCAGAAAACCCCTCGCTTCTGGACTTCCGCTACCGGATCGAGTCCGGCGCAGGCTTTGCGGGAGTGACGAACTGACAACAAAAACCGCAACAAATTAAAAAGGAGGATTGAAGATATGTTCCGTAAAAAAGGTACCGCTGACAAGAGGCAACTTGTGGAAGGTGTTCATTTGAGCACCCTGGTGCACGGCGAAAAAACACTGATGGGTCAGTTCAGTATAGCCAAAGGATCCGCTATTCCGCCTCATTCCCATCCCCATGAGCAGACCGGGTTTATGGTTTCCGGCAAGCTCAGATTCAAGGTTGAAAATGAGGTATTGGAAGTAGAAACCGGTGACAGCTGGTGCATACCCGGTGACGCCGAGCATTCCGTGGAGGCTCTGGAGGAGTCGGTGGTGATCGAAGTGTTCTCTCCGGTGCGGGAGGACTACCTTCCTTGAAGCTAACTCAAAAATGCATCTTGCATCCAATGGCCGCGTTGCGCAGTTTTCTTCATTTTTTTCAGCAATTATTCTATCGGTCAATCTTGCCAGTGAACTTCATACATTCGCAGGGGCTGATCAAATCCTTTGAGGTCATGTTCTCCCATATCCTTAAAAGAAAATTGCTTGCCCAGGCATAGATCTCGTATAACCGGCGCCACTAAAATCTGGTTGGGTTCAGCCTTATCGCAGATCCGGGCGGTCAGTTGAACGGTGGATCCAAACAGGCGCTGATCTTCCTCAACCGGCTCACCGGCGCAGATCCCGATGCGCACATCGATTTGGGTCTCGGGATGACGTTGATTGTGCGCATACATGGATTTCTGGATCGCTATGGCGCATTCCACCCCATGGGAGGCGGCCGTAAAGGAAACCATGAATCCATTTGATACCATATTTCTCCTGCAATTTCAGGTCCTTCTGGTGTGCATCCGCTACGGCTTTGGCTGTCGCTCCCTCCATTTCGTGACGATCCATATAAATGGGCATGCAATCCTCCTTGTTAGAGCGTTTGTCAGAATAACGTTCCGATAGCGGTTGTCATGTTTATAATAACTTCAGGATGTTACATGTTATATTTTCTCCTGTTAGCAAATCTGGCAAACGGAACATATTATGACAACCGCTATAATGCACCTTCATCCCCCGTTTTAGGGAAGAGGCTCATCGGTGTAAGCGACATTGGCCTCATCGGACTTATACAGGGGCAGTTCTTTGCCCTGGCGAATATCGTCAATCCAGTTAGGATTTAATAAGATCGATTTGGCGCTGAGAATTATATCGGCATCCCTGAGCGCATCCTCTGCGGTGGCGCGATCATAAATCTTACCGCAGATCATAATGGGTAAATCAGTTGCCTCCCGTGTAATTTGCCCCATATTTTGATCCGTGCCGAATGCATGAGCACTGTAGTCATAGGTGGAAACCGAGATGGCATCGATGGGCTCCTTTGACAGCATCTTTATAATCTGCTGCCATTCCATCTTATCCGCACAAAGGGAAACATCCATGTCGGCTATCCCCCAGTTGGAAACTCTGAAGGTCAGTAACCGGTCCGTCGGAACAACCTGGCGTACGGCCTGGATGATTTCGTGGGCAAACCGATACCGATTCTCGACCGAGCCGCCGTATTCATCGGTCCTGCGGTTGGAATAAGAAGACAGGAAATTGTTGATCAAATAGCCATGGGCGCCGTGTACCTCGATGCCGTCAAAACCCGCCGCAATGGCGCCTCGGGCTGTTTCCACAAAGCCGGTGATTACATGCTCAATGTCAAAGGTGCTCATCGCATCAGGAACCGTATAGGGTTCACCGGTTAGAGGGTTCTTCTGTTTGGGACTAACCGCACTGGGTGCGATGACGCGGTTGGCAGGATTAATTTCCGGCCAGGCCATGCGCCCACAGTGAAACATCTGCATGATGGAGACGGCACCTGCTTTTCGGATGGCTTCGGCAACAGGCTTCCAGGCCTCAATCTGGCGCTGGGTAATCAACCGCGCCTGTTTCGGGTAGCCCTGGGCGCTTTCATAATCTGTCACAATCGCCTCGGTATAAACAATGGCGGCGCCGTTTTCTGCCCGCCGCACTAAAAATTCCAGCACATCCTGGCGCGGGATGCTGTCACCTGGCGATGACATCCGCGTCATGGGAGCCACACCGATTCGATTTTTTAAAGTGAAATCGTTTAATTTAAACGGGGAAAATAAAATATCGTCATTCATGATAGATTTGTCCATTTCTTTTAATTTAATCCTATCAATATTTGTGAGAAAATGGGGGTTGTCAAGGGAAGGGGCGTATTGGAAGTGCTATATTTAGGCTCAAAATTTGAAAACCAGCTAAACATTAAGAGATAATTTTATATCTATTCTGTAAACCCACCAAATAGCCGAATCTGTAATTATGCGATTTGTAAGTATATAAGATTGCCAAAAGATATATGCATTAATAGGCGAGTGTCACTTCATAGAAGCCGCAATCGAACCTTTCGCTAATTTGGCGATTGCGTATTCCAATATAATCTTCGATAACACTGGCATCAGCCGTTTTCCCCAGAGCGTAGCGACGGGGAAAATCGGTCTGTATGCGCACGTTATATTGATTTTTCTTGTGTCACGCAAATAGTTGTTTCTGGATATGACATTAGAGTTTCAATATTTTCTGACGGATGTTCAGGAAACTCTTTAAAACCACTTTTTATCAAGTGATAAAAGAACGTGAAATTTAGTCCGTAGAAAAACGGATATGGCGTTTTTTTAAAAACGGCCTTTACTAAATCATTGTTTATTTGGGGAGTGTAATCTGTGAACTCTTCAGTAACATCACCCGATAAGGATGAATTTATATCTAGAATTTTTACCGGCGTTGAGCAGGTGAAATCAAATGACTTTAAGTCTACTATTCGTATATTCTGATTATTATTGGTCCGAAAATGGATTTGAAGACGACTAATATCGTAAACAAAACTACATCTTGTACCCATTGAGATATTTAACTTCCCAATCGATATTCTCCTCATCCAACCAGCATTCCGTAGAATTCTAAATGAATAATCCAGAGTAGAGATTTTAAGGTCTGCTTCATAGTCTCTCAGCATTTTTTCAGTGGTAATAAATCTTTCAAACGATTTCGCTCTGTCTCGCCATGGTTTTTTATTTTTTTTAACGAAATTGACAGATTTTTGGTACCCGCTATTGGTAAGGACCTTATACGGCATAGAGTCATCAGCATAGTAGACTCGCTTACCATTTATATATTCTATAACAGCGCAATTTCCGCTTTTATCCGCGATAAACAAATGACCGCCTGGTTTAATTGTCGGTCTTATACGTAGGGATTTTTCACTGTCAATTACCTCCTTAACCGAATTACAGTTGTCCAGAAGGTATTGTACGAATTGTAACGCCGATATTGATGGCCTCGCGTCATGTTTATGAGTTTTGGTGTCTGGAAATGACAAACCTTCTATGACAAGACCCGTTTCGTTTATACCACCCATACCAAATTCACGCCCGAGTGGATTATGGGTAACGCTGCCGTATTTTGATACCCAACTAACAAGACGATCCGATGAACGCTTTTTATCCAGGAAGGTGGCAACGGCTTTTTTGGAAACGCCACGTTTGTTTACAATTAAGAGATCATCGCCAATAATCCAATCATAGTTTTTCCCAACAAATATATCACCTGATCGTTTTATCTGGAACGCGGTGCATGCGTTGCTATAACGTGACATCCAATTAGTAAAAACACTCATATGACCACTCTCATTGTGCTAAACCCTGGAAGACGGCTGCTAAGCCAATTTGTGTTTCTCTGACAGATCTTTCCAGGTTTTAAATATTCTTAATGAAATATAACACTGCGGGTAACCAGCGGGCCTCTGACCTACTGTAAACCATAAAATTTAACGTAAACCGCCAGGTTTTTCCCCTTCTGGTTCACCCGCTTTGTTAGCAAGAAATGCATTTAGTTTGGATTTATGGATAAACCATGCAATTAGCCCATCTCATTTAACAAATAATCAAAGCTTGCTTTTGCATCTGGTGAGAATTTATGAAATTTTATTAACTTGTCGCAGGGTTGTTCATCGCAAACAGCACAATTATCCAGGGCCTTTGCGCGACAGCACTTTCTTATCTGGCAAGTTTGGCAATATCCGATAAGTTTTCCTCCCTCTGATATACATCCGTCACAGTTGATTTCTTCTGGCTTAAGGTTAAATCCAAATTTTTTTGAATAAAACTCAGCAGTTTGTTTCCTGGCAACATCATCATCATTTTGTGTGGCCAAGAAAGTAGGGCAGCTTGAACAAACAAGGCCACAATAAGCAACTATCTTTTCCATGGTAGATTTTCCTCCTCTATATTATGCTAACAGCATTAATAGATGGAAAATTTTCCACCTATTGAAATATTATTTTAAAAAAGTGGAAAATTGTTATCCTCCCTATCCAAACTACAGGATTTTCCCAAGTTCTCGAAACTTAGTCAACATCTGATAAATTGGGGCACTGGACCTGAGCAATATTGCCAATAGTCTTCGTTCAGGACCAATCTATCGAAACCGCGAAATTTTGGCAACATTCTTCAAGTATCAAAATTGGGAATTTCGTATGGGAGCCTAATCACATTTGCAATGGTCGAAATTGTGTCTTCCGTGCCTGAAGAATAAATTTGGAGGGGTTGAAAATTTGTTGGATGTGCGGACGTAATATAATATTTCGGGATTTTGTAGATTAGGTTAAAACCGGCTGTAATTTTAACGAACCAGAACTTGGGATACCAAGACAGAAATCCAGATATAAGCTGGGTATAGTTTTAGGGTTCGGTTTCTTCTGCTTTTTTTTCTTCCGCCTCCCGGGCGGCCTTCTTAATCCTTTCCTGCTTTAGCCTCTCTTTTAGTGCTTCATATTTTTCCTTGTCATAAGTGCCCAGTTCCCTGGAATGCATGCGCCAAGTTTGCAGGCAGATGTTGGCGTCGTAATAGTTTTCTTCGAGGATAAATTCTTCGTAACATTTCATTGAGTCTTCGATGGATTTTACGTACAATTGCGTTTTAAATTCGTCGTATTGGTCCTGATCAAAGGTGCCGGCTTCTATCGCGGTGCTGCGCCATACATTCAGCCGGATGCGCCCACTATAGAAGGCATCTTTTTCCAAAGAATGCTTAAGCCGCCAAAAGGCATTGGCAGCTTCTATCTTTAACATTTTTTGCCGGGCTTTTTCTTCCTGGGTTAGTGACTGTTTATTTTCTGCGATCGTAAAAGGCACCAGAAAGGACTGCACTAAAAGCGCTGCTGTTATGATCAGAATTTTTTTGCTCATTTCAGGTATAAGTCTATAATAAAAAGGTCGCAAGGTCAAAATACAAAAATATACCCTTCCAGCCGCATGGTACGCGTACCTAACCTATAACCCTATTTGCTGCAGTTTTTTGACAAAATGAATATCTGCCGCGGCAAAATCAAAATCGTCAAGCTTTGACGGATCAACCCATCGGTAGTCGGCATGGGCATTTAACGCAAACTGACCCTCTACCCAGGAGGTTCGATAGGCTAAAAGTTTGATCGTTCCGTGTCCATAGCGGTAGATGCTTTCACCGAAAAAATCCCCCACGGACACATTGATGCCGAACTCTTCTTTCATTTCCCGGATTAAGCACTTTCGAGGGGTTTCATCCGCTTTGATTTTGCCTCCGGGAAATTCCCATTTTCCGCCCTGGTCGTCGGTTGATTTTCTGCGGGCGATTAGAATTTGGTTATCCTTAATTAGGATGGCAGCCGTAACTTCTGTCATATCCGAAATCTCAACTCAACAAACTCAATAAACACAACTGACACAACCAACTCAACTAACCCGACTGCACAGGCAGTCGTTAACTATTTCCACCGGATGTTTGATCTCTTTGTGACTGAAATGCTCCATCTGCATCCGGCAGGTCGGGCAATCCGTGACGCCCACTGATGCAGCGGAGTCGTTCAGTTTGGAAATCATATCCGCTCCGATTTGTTTGCTAAGATCATAGTGGTCTGCGGTCAGCCCCCAGCTGCCGGCCATTCCGCAGCAATGACTTTTCAAGTCTTGAACCGCAACCCCTTCGATTCTGGAAAGCATCTGGATCGAGCTGTTGGGATCATTCTGAATTTTCAAATGACAGGGTGCGTGGTAGCAAACATTAAGATCGCAGGTTCCAAATTTAAGGCGGTCAAAGTAGTTATTCAGCAGGGTGCTGACGTGGATGATCTTGTTTTTTACTCTGGCGGTGATTTCATTGTTCAGAATCGACTGCCATTCTTCCATCAGTGCAAACCCGCAGGAGGAGCAGGTGACCACGATGTGATCCACCGTGTCAACCAGGGTCTCCCATCTTTCGAAATTTTGACGCACCCTGGCGGTTGCCTCTTTTACCATGCCTTTGGATAACATGGGCAACCCGCAACAGTGCTGGGGTGGTGTCACTACGGTCATTCCCATGCTCGTTAATACCGCCACTGCGGATTGGCCGATTTGAGGTTTGAGATATGCGGCATAACAACCGGCAAAATACAAAACCCTGGGGTCGCCCCGGCCTTCTTTGGGATTTATGCGTTCAAAAAGAGATTTTGATTCAAAAGCCGGAAAATCACGCTGGGCGGATATGCCGGTGACATATTGCCCGAGTTTTTTGACGGGCTTTAAATCCATCAATGTTTTTATTACAACGGAAAACTTGCGGGTGGTTCGCGCGGCCAGTTCGGCATTGACGACCAGGCGATTTTCAAGCGATGGCCCAAAGCGGCGGATGTACTGGGCCCGGGCTTCAACCGCCATTTTGGGGATGTTCACATTTGACGGACATTCGGCGAAACAGCTGCCGCAGTTGACGCATTGTTCGATGACATGCTGGAAGGCCTTTTCATACAGCGCGCGGTCTTCAATAAGGCCGCTGATCAAGCCCCGTAAAATGTTGGCCTTGGCTTTGGGTGCGGCGGCTTCATCACGGGTGAATTTATAAATCGGGCACATCCGGGTTGCCGTGGTGATCGTGGTGCACTTTGAACATCCATGGCATTTTTCAATTTCCCGGCAAAGCCCCTCGGGCCAGTTGAGGGACTCGTCTTTTAGATCTTTTACCCCGTAGCCATCACCGAACCTCAGGTGTTTTTCTACCTGATGCTCATCATGGGTTGTAATGATTTCGGGGTTGAAAATATTTTTTTCATCCAGCAGGCATTTGGTTTCCAGAAAGAGGTCGTAAATATCCGGGTATTGCTTTTGGATATAAGCACTGCGGATCCGACCGTCACCATGTTCCCCGGACACGGCCCCGCCCAGGCAATGAACCAGCTCAAACACTTCGTCTGCCAGGGGTTTCAGCAGGCGGACATCGTCGGGATCCTTGAGATCAAGAAGCGGCCGGGTGTGCAACAGTCCTTTGGCAATGTGCCCGTAGATAACGAAATCAAGCTTATGGCCGGTCAAAATGGCGGTTAATCCCTCAAAGTACGGTACCAGCTGATCGGTGGGCACCGCGGCATCCTCTATCAGCGGCAAAATCCTTTTGGACCCTTTCAGCTTATACAACATGGGCATGGCGGCTTTGCGAATGTGCCAGAGTTTGGCCTTTTCATCATCAGATACGGCCATACGGATATTGGCCGCCAGCCCCTCCGATTCAAGGAGCTGCTGAACTTCCTGGGCCTGACGGGAGCAGACCTTCGAATCAAACCCATCAAACTCGATTAACAGGATATTGTCGACGTCACCGGGAATTTTATCTTTAAGGCCGGGATCGGTTTCTCTGACCAATTGTAAAAGTGATTTTTCCAGGATCTCAATTCCGGACGGGCCCATCGGCAGAATTTTTTGGACGGCTCTGGCGGAACTGGCAATATCATCAAATCCGGCGACGATCAGACTGTCGTGGGAGGGTTTTTGAGCCAGCTTGAACTTAAGTCGGGTGATGATTCCGAGGGTTCCTTCCGACCCGGCAAAGAGACGGGATAAATCAAGCCGGTCATTTTTTACCAGACCCCGGAGGTTATAACCGGTTGAGTTGTACCTTATGTGGGGATATGAAGATTCGATTTTTTGCGATTGATCGGCATAAAGAGAAAATAGGTTTTTCAGGTTATCAGGCAGATGGTCGAAGGGCCGCGCGAGGATATTCGAAAGTGTGAACACGTCACCGCAGCTGAGAACGACTTCGGCATCCAGGATATAATCGGCAACGTTGCCGTATTTAACCGATTGGGCGCCACTGGCATTGGTAGCGTACATCCCGCCGAAAGTGGCGTATTCCCCGCTGGAGGGAGCGGGGGGAAAGAAAAGGTTTTTGCCGACCAGAACAGCTTCCAGTTCGCCGAAGCGGTATCCCGGTTCACATTCAAAATAATTTTGATCGCCATCGATTTTTATCAGGCGGTTCATATAGCGGGTGAAATCGATAACGATTCCGGTACCGATGGCCGAACCGCAAAGCCCGCTGCCGGCCCCCCGGGAGTGAATCGAAAGCCCCCGAGCTGCTGCAAATTTTACCGTGCGGACGACATCCTGGGTGGATTGGGGATAAACCACCGCGGCGGGGTCTCGGCGATAAATACTTGCGTCGGTGGACAGCATGTAGACCCGGATCGGGTCCCAATAAACATCGCCGCTGATTTTTTGTTTAAGTTTGTCGAATTTATTATGGGTTGGAGCCATTAAATATTTTTTTGCACAGCGTGAATCGCGGCTGGAAAGCCGCTCCCACCTAATTATATCGATCATAAATGATGGTTTTAAATCTTTTCCGCATTCCCTGGCCCAGACCTGGTTTTTATAAGATTCAATCCTTTATAGGACTGATTTATAAACTAAATAATTTTTTGTATCCTATATATTACTTCATGCCAGGGCAGGCCCCATTCCGCCTTCCTCATTCTTTTTCCTTTCTCTTTCTTCGGTCAAACAGTATATGCCCTTGCCTTCCCTTGCGGGCATAAAACACATATTGTCGGATAGGCATGTCGCTTTGCTGAGGTCACCTGATTTCCAGCGGTTGATCAAATCAGGCTCGCGGATCAAGGGGCGGCACAGCGAGATATAATCAGCGACACTTTCATTGACAAGGCGCTCGGCGACCTGAAAGGAGCGGTTGCCGCCCACCAGGATCAGGGGCACGGAAATATTTGTCTTAAAGGCGCGGGCTTCATTCTGAAAGTAAGCCTCTTTTTCTTCTGATTTAATTCCCATGCGGCTCGGACTCAGCTTGGGACTGATCAGCACACCGCCGCTCAACTCAATGGCATCGATGCCGTTTTCAACCAGCATTTTGCCGGCTTGCAGGGAATCTTCCGGCTGCAGTCCGTTTTCAATAAAATCCTGGCAATTCAATTTTACCAATACGGGATAATTTTTTCCCACGGCCTGCCGGACTTCCCGGAGCACCTCGACCAGTGCTCTGGCCCGATTTTGGATGTCGCCGCCATATTCGTCTTTACGGTGATTGAAAGCCGGCGATAGAAACTGGCTGAGAAGATACCCGTGGGCGGAATGGATCTGGACCCCATCGAAACCGGCTGTTTGGGCTCTGTGGGCGGCGGCGCCATAGGCTTTGACAACCCCCTGGATATCATCGGCGCTCATCTCCTGGCGAGCACCTTTGGCAAAGCCTTCCACATTGGAGGGTGCCAGGGGAGTCTGCCCGGTCAGTTTGGCATTGGCGAAATATCCGGCGTGGGCCAGCTGCATGACTATTTTACCCCTGTTTTTATGGACGGCCGCTGCCATGGCCTCAAGCCCCGGTATAAGTTTATCATCATAGACGCCTATCTGCCACGGGCCGGCCTGTCCCTCCGGACTGACATAGGAGTGGCTGCTGATAATCAGGCCCACACCTCCTCCGGCCAGACCCACCATCAGGTCAATCAATTTGGGTTTACAGGCCCCGTCATCTGCGGCCATCCCTTCCCAGGTGGCCGACCGTACAAAACGGTTTGCAAGCTTCATTCCATTAATTTCGCTGGCTTCGAACAGTTTGCTCATGCTGGTCTCCTCAATGTTTAATAGTTTATGTTAGACGGGCTCGATATTTTGCGATAGAACGGGCTACACTAATTGATTCCACATATTTTTGCAATATTTTTAGCGATATTATAAATAGCCGGGGTCTGCAAAGAGGGGTCATGGAAGAGCAGAAAAGCGGCGGGGCTCTTCTGGATTTAGATTATTTGAAATGGCAAGCAGGGGGGGTGTCGTGGGAGCGGCTTTCGACTCGGCTGAGCTCGTCGCAGGCCAGCCGCGATTTGCCCTGTTTCCTAACTAAGTTGATCGCGGCTTTATTGTATTTCTGCCAGCGTTTTGTAAATTATTTGCAGAACACTACACTATATACTATTTCATATTTCGGACCCTCACCTCCACCCCCGATCAGCCAATAATTCCCCGGCTCACAATATATTCCCACTCATCCCGGAGGCTCTGCCTGCTTTCTTTTACCCAATCTTCTCCGTTTAATTCGACCAGTTCACTGATACGGATGCACAGCATTTTCAGCTCCTTGTCGGAGCCTTTAATGTGCTGGGTGCCTAAGAGGCTGAACACTTTTTCCAGTGAGAGATCGGCCATGGGTCCCCGGCTTTATACACTTTGATAGTATATACGGGTGGCTTTGACGGATAGTAGTAGAAGGTTAGCTGTTGTTGAATTTTTAAATAATAGAGCTGCAAAAATAAAACCCTATTTTTCTATATGAAAATAGAGTTTTGCAAAAGATTAATCATAAGGGTTCTCTTTTTGCAGCAGTTACGCTGACTGCTTTTGTATGAACAGATACCATAGTCTATTTTTTCAAGTCAAGGTTTAAGAAGGATTTTCTATCATTCAACCGCTTGACTGTCTAAATCTTTTATGATTGGTTAGCCATTGCTATTTTTTTCAGGCCCCATTCCTGATACCCAGCGAATGTACTGCTTTTCAAAAATAAGTTTTGCATACGGAAGGGTGGTATAAGTAGTTGTAGCAAAAAACCTTCGACAAACGGGGCGTTTTTTTTGACAACCGCTATAAAAGGACCAAAGGAGAACCTATGAAGTCAATTACTGTTGACCCTGAAAAATGCAATCGGGATGGAATTTGTGTCAAAGCCTGCCCGGCAGCCGTCATCGAGCTGGCCTCACAAAATGAATTGCCGACACCCGTGAAAGATTTTGAAGAATACTGTTTGGCCTGCGGCCATTGCGTGGCGGTATGTCCCACCGGTGCCTTCAACCTGGATTGGCTGACAACCGGGGAATGTCCTTCTATCAGCAGGGAGCTGATACTGAGCCAGGATCAGGCCGAGCAATTTTTACGGTCACGCCGCTCTATTCGTAATTTCAAGGACAAACCGGTTGAGCGTGAAAAATTGGAAAAGCTGCTGGAAATGGCCTGCTATGCGCCCTCGGCCAAAAACAACCAACCCTGGCACTGGACGGTGGTTGAAAACCCGGCCGACGTAAAAAAAATGGCGGGGATGGTAATTGACTGGATGCGTGAGATAATTACAAAATTTCCGCAGCAGGCTGAGGAAAGAGGTTTATCCCGGGTGGTGGAAGCCTGGGATGGCGGTCAGGAAAGGATTTGCCGCGGTGCGCCTCACGTGATCGTGGTTCACGGCGATAAAGATTATGTTCTCGGCGCCGAGGACTGCGCCACCGCATTGAGCTATCTGGAATTGTACGCGCCCAGCCTGGGCCTGGGGTCCTGCTGGGGCGGTTATTTTTTTTCAGCGGTCAATTCCTACCCGCCGCTGTTTGAAGCACTGGGGATACCTGCCGATCACAAAGCCTTCGGTGCGGCAATGATCGGCTATCCCAAACTGAGGTATCAGCGCCTGCCGTTGCGCAAGCAACCTCGAATAAACTGGATATGATTAGAAGGGGTTTATTATTTTGCTTTATTTAATTTAGTAAATTTGGCACCTTTTAAAGAGAGGTCGGCAATCAGACCTTTGGCATCAAATACGAAGCCAACGATGGGGTCTTTTGAGGTCGTCGTATCCGCACGTTCGCCTGCCCCAATAGTGATTAAGGCAACATTGCCATCGACCCCGGCCTCCCAGCCGCTGCTTGCTCTAAATTGTTCAAGAGCTTCGTCAGTCATAAACAAAAGGATAATATCCTTTGCCTGCCCGCCTATCTGAAAACCGATGGAGCCAGAGACGGTATTGTAATAATCAACTGTTTCTCCGCCGATGCGAAGAGCGCCTTCTCCATACTCACCGCCTATTATCAAGGCCCCTTTAACTACATTCGGCATAACCAGCATTCCCTTAGACGCTTTTATGAGCTCCTTGGCGCCGATAACCTGCTTGTGGAAGCGTTCGATTGCAACATCCACGCTGACATCAATTTCCCTTGCTGTTTTAGCCAGCACATCATTGGATAAAAAAACGCTCATTAACGTAATTAACAAAACAACCCGAAGCGACCATTGAATTTTAATGGATTTCTTAAACAATTTTGTTTTCATTAATTTTCTCCTTTTCTAATTTTTACCGTTTGTCAAAAATAAGTTCCGCCATACGGAAGGGTGGTATAAGTGGTTGTAGAAAAAAACCTTCGAATAACGGAACGTTTATTTAACAACCGCTATAACCGCTCAGGCAAACTGATCGTCATTTATACGTATTGTTTCCGAAGGACTTTTTTATCCAATTTCCCGACGCTGGTTTTCGGAATGGTATCCGTAAAGAAATAGCGGTCGGGAACCCCATATTTCGGCAGTTTGCCGTCTTCAGAACCCTTTTTCATAAACACTTTTAATTCTTCTTCACTGATCTTGCCCTTATATTCGGGTTTAAGGGTGACAATCATCAGCGGCCGTTCGCCCCACTTTTCATCCGGCACGCCGATGGCGGCCGACTCGAGCACAGCTTCATGTTGGCTTAATAAATTCTCCAGATCCAGGGATGACACCCACTCACCGCCGCTTTTGATGACGTCTTTGATGCGATCGGTAATCTGCAGATAACCGTCT
>JBATKU010000054.1:0-4108 GCA_049669725.1 Desulfobacterales bacterium | reverse complement strand
GCCGGAAAGCCGCTCCCAAAATCTAATAAATTTAATTTAGCTACAGCTTTAGAGACTGAGTCGCTAAAAAGACAAGCGAGGATGTATGAAAATTATTTTGATGTCGATGCCCGATGTGGCGCCGCTGATTATTCATGAAACCGCCATTCACATGCCCAGTCATGGTATTGCCTGTGTTGGCGGCAATATCGATAAGCAGCATGATGTCTATATTGTGGACCTGATTCGCAAGCGCAGGCAGCTAAAAAAATACATAACTAAAATCCTGTTGAAAATTCGCCCCGATCTGGTCGGCCTATCGGCCATGGCATGGCAATACGACACCTGTATCAAGTTGATCAAATTAATAAAAAGTGTCCTGCCGGAGGTAAAAATTGCTATCGGCGGATACCATGCAACTTTGATGAATGAGGAAATCGCGGAGTCACCCGAGGGCCGGTTGATTGATTTTATGATTCGCGGCGAGGGTGAAGAAGCCGGTCGCCGACTGGTCAATGCCCTGGCGGGAAAAGACCGGTTCGATGAAATTCCCTCCCTCACCTATAAAAACGGAAGCGGCTTTATTCACAATCCCAGGGGGGAAAACCTGGATCTGTCCAAGCTGAAACTCCCGATCCGGGATAAGCGACGGTTAACCTGGGGTTACCATATTGTCTATTCAAAAATCGAGCTTTTGGAGACGTCCCGCGGTTGCACCCGGGGATGTAACTTCTGCAGCATGAGACACATGTACGGCAGGTCTTTTCGCACCTATCCCATCGAACGGGTTCTGGTCGATCTGGATGATATTTATTATAAACGCAAGGCCCGCTGGGCGTTTATCATCGATGACAACATGGTGCTTAATCCCAAACGGGTGATCGCCCTGTGCAACGCCATTATTGCCAAAAATTATAAAAAGCTGAATCTCGTTGTTCAGGCCGATTGCATTTCCATGGCGCAAAACGAAGAAATGGTCAGCAAAATGGCCCAGGCAGGTATGAAAACCGTGTTTCTGGGCATTGAAAATGCGTCTAAAAAAAATCTGGAATCAGCCGGCAAAGGCAACATCGTGGATGCATCCCGCAAGGCTGTGGAAATTTGCCACAAATATGACATCATGGTAATCGGCGGTCTGATATTCGGCTTTCCGGAAGATGACGAAGAATCCATCATCGAAAACTATCAATTTTTAAAAACTATTGATACAGACGGTTCCTATTGTCAAATCCTGACCCCTTACCCCAAAACCGGCATGAGGAAAAACCTGATAGACGAAGGTCTGGTAACCAATAAATACGATTATAAAAAGTACAGCGGATTGTGGGCCAATGTGAAAACCAGGTATCTGGATTCCGACCGGCTGCAATATCTGTTCTGGTATCACCGCCAGGTAACACTGGGATGGTGGGATCCGTCCCAAAGGGCTCGGAGTCAGGGCCGTCTGTGGACCGGCATCTGGTTATATGCCTTTAAGCCGGTATTAAAGTTCTTCATCGACCGCACCCTTGCCCGGGAGGGCTGGGAAGGACGCTACCAGAAAGAACTCAAGCGTCTGTCGAATATGAACTACTTCAAGGACCTGGAACCATTCTGAGATATCAGTTTTGTATATTACATGTGGAACGTATGTCTAGTTACACCTCTTTGCCGAAGGCACGGGATGCCAGGGTCCGGTTGCGCGGTCTAAAGGTGTTGTTCGCCATTTCCTTTTCAATCACCTGCTGAAACAGCTTGAACATCTTTAATTCCTGGGATTCATCTTGATAAAACGTATCCCAGGCATAATACAAGAGTTTTTGCAGTTTATCGGCCGACATCTGCTTGGGATGATAAACCACCTTGTCGGCGGAATAATCATTCCAGTCGTAAGAAAAGATCCGGTCAGCCTGCTTGAGATCATCACAGGCCTTGGTGTGGGGAAAGGGCGTCAATACCGTAAATTCAGCCAGATCAAGCTCGATCTCAAGTAAAAAATCAACCAGGCGCTTGATAAAATCTTCGGTATGATGGTCCAGCCCTAAAAGGATGGTGCCTTCCACCCCAATACCGTGGTCGTGATACCGCCGGATCCGCTCCCGGATTAAATCCGAAGTATCAAAAACGGCCTGGTAAACATACCACGCACCGGCCTGGGCTGCCAGATCGAGTACCTCTGGTTTGTCCTCAATCGGATGGCTGCACCAGTTTTTCTTCAGAGGGATCATTTCTCGAAACAAATCCATTTCCCATTGGGTGTCCTGGGCCAGGGAGTTATCCACGATAAACAGTCGATTATTGTCGATGCCGGCCATCTCCTCGACCGCTTTATCAATGGGTCGCGGTCGGAACTTTCTGCCGCCCAGATAGGCCACAGCACAGGGATAGCAATGAAAACGGCATCCCCTGGAGGCATGAACCAGATCCACCATCTGAATGCCCTTGTAGTTATACAGGTCCCTTTTAAGGATATCACGCCGAGCAGTTTCAACCGTTTCAATGGGCGGCCGATCCTCCAGAAAACTATAAACCTTTTGCAGCTGACCCTTTTTAAAATCCGCAAAGACCCCTTCCATTTTGCCTTCGGATTCCCCGAGAAATACAGCATCCGCATGTTCCATGGTCTCTTCGGCATGGAGCATGGTAGCGATACCGCCAAAGATCACCCGGGTCCCCTGGCGGCGGTAGCGGTCGGCAATCTCCCAGCCGCGTTTAACCTGCAAGGTCAGCATCATGGATATACCCACCAAATCAACCGGGTCATCAAAATTAATCGATTCGAGGTTTTCGTCGATAAACTCCACCTCGACGCCTTCCGGCAGTGATGCGGCAAATACCACCGGTCCGTGGGGCGGCAGATGGAATTCGGATTGCCGGTCAAGTTTGGGCCATTTGGGGTATATCAGTCTAAATTTCATAAGCGAACCTTATTGGTTTTTGTAATTTGTAATTTGGAATTTAAAATATTCCGTCACTTAACAACAAGTTTTAGAAATTAAGTTCTCCGCAGCAGTTCTAAACCCGTTGTATATTATTTTGCCAGCGGTACCGCTTCCACCAGTTCCATGACCAATTCATATCCCGGGGAGCCGTGGGCCTTCAATTCTATTTTATCTGAAATCCCTTTGTGGTCAGTTAAATTGGTCTCTTTAGCAGACACCATTTTCACGGTCTGCGCCAGGCGATTGTCGGTGCGGTATTGCCTTATTTCCCAGTTATGTTTCCCCTGGCTAATTATATCTACCAACCTTCCATCCGGTTTTTGATACCGGCAGACAGCTGCCCCGCTTTTTAAAAAACCGGATGTCGTTATAGATCCGGATGGCTTGAAGAAAATCAGATTGATATCCTCTATAAGACCGTTGGCAAAAACTTCCGAATCAAAGGGGGCAACCGCCCGTTTGACTGTAATCTTTTTGTCATACAGAGCATCGAAGATCACAAACCCTTCAAGAGTCATGATGACACATCGTGCGGTCCTGTTGGATGGTGCAATAACGGTCAGCCCCATCAGAAAGCCTTTTTTGCCGCCGGGTAAAGTCGCTTCGATGGAGTGTAAAAGCTGCCAGTCGCTGTCCGGATAAGGGTCCCGGCATGTTCGGCCCGATTGCGGCTCAGCCGAATCTCCGGCCGGATACACCTGCGGAAGACTGCTGCACGAAAGGAAAAGGCCCAATACGGTCAAAAGCAAAAATATAGGCTTCATTGGACCTTCCGAAATAAGGCGTCGTCCAGTTTCTGGTTGAGAATCACATCTTTAAAAACCAGCTTTGTAAACGAATCCTCGCTTTCAAAGATCATCACTGATTTTATGACAGCGGGACGATCGGAGAGTAAGATCTCGATGCGCTGAATCAACCTGGCAAAAGATTCTTCCCTGGGTTCCATAACGATCTTGCGGCCAGGCTCCAGCCGGGCTGCAAATGCCGGATTGTCATCAAAACGGCCGTTAAGCCACTGGGTGATTTCCTGAACCACCACCTGCATGGACTGAAGATTGGCCGAGGCATCCTCGATCAGGCGCCCGCTTTTTTTAACAAACCGTCTGGTTTCACCGTTGTGCAATAGCAAAATACTTTGAACGGGATGCTTATATTCCCACCGCAGCGAATCCGGGCCCTGAAAAAGCAAAATCCCTTCGGACACCAGC
>JBATKU010000053.1:0-11684 GCA_049669725.1 Desulfobacterales bacterium | reverse complement strand
AACTGAACCTGAGCAATAGGAAAACAACGACCATACCCACCAGCAAATACGAAAAATGGGTTGGCGGCCATGGCATGGGTTCGGCCATATTTTTTGATCTGGTCAAAGATAAGACCATTGATGGATTTGATCCTGCCAATGTCGTCACTTTAATGACCTCTCCACTTTCGGGAACTCTGACTCCGGCAGGCGCCGCAAGAACAGAGATACAGGGAATTGGCGTCCAATCAATTCCTATTGGCTGGTTTACCCGTAGTAATTTTGGTGGAAGATTTTCATCCATGCTGAAGTATGCGGGATGGGACGGAATAGTGATTGAGGGTCAGGCGGACGAGCCGGTCTGGCTCGATATTCGAAACGACACAGTAACCCTCCGAAATTGTAGCAACCTGTCATTATGGGGAACAGACACCTGGGAATGCCAAAAAAAGATCTGGGAATATGTTGCCGGAAACCAGATGTATGGCGACTGGATAGAACCGTCCGGCAAAGAAGGCGGTCAAACCACCCAACGTCCCGCTGTTTTGGCAATCGGACCGGCCGGAGAAAATTTAAGCAGAATGGCATGTCTGATACACGACGCCAGCAGCGGAGCCGGCCAGGGAGGTTTTGGCGCCGTGTGGGGGTCAAAACGACTCAAAGCCATCAGCGTCATTGGAACCGGCAGTATCCGGGTCCATAATCCGAAAGCCCTCATGCAGGCCCGATTGTGGCAGAAAAAAAATTATGCGTTTCGCCTCGATAATCTGAAAAGGAAATTCATGTCTGTCGATTTTCAAAGTCCTCCCGTACCGGGCACCTTGTACCGGCTGGGAAAGCCGTCAGTCGGCAAGCGACCGCAGGCATGCATCGGTTGTCATTCGGGTTGTCGGGGAAGATATGAAGACGGAATCGGCAATGAGGCCACCTGTTTTGCGACATTATTTTATCTTTTCGCAAATTCGTTGGATATTCAACGCCAGGCCAACGATCTGCTGAACAGATATGGGCTGAACGCTGCGGAGATGTTCTGGGGGGAACTTTACCTCAGCGATCTGCACAGATCCGGTATTTTGGGACCGGGCCGAGAAGTTGATTGCCCCCTTAATTTTAAAAATTACGGTAAGCTGGAATTTGCCGAGCAACTGGTAAAGGCGATCGCATATCGCAATGACGGCCTGGGAAACAACCACCCGTTCGGTGACGATTTGGCCGAGGGCTTTGTTCGGGCGGCTGAAAAGTGGGGTCGACTGAATGGCGCTAATGGAGATCTGAAAACCGGACGGCTGATGTTTCCGTTTTGGGGACTGCCGCGACATAAAGAGGCGCGGTCTCAACTGGACTGGGCCTATGGCACCATTTTAGGAGACAGGGACATTAACGAGCACGGATTCGATCAGTTAAGAAGTAACCCCACATATAACAAACGGTGGGGAATTCCTCTTTATGGATCGGCGGAAGAGGTTGTCCGAATCTACACGGATAAAATGGTGCCGTTTCAGGGAGATAGACTGATGCTCGATTTTAGTACCGAGAACATGTATTCCGAGCACATCGCCAAACTGGTCACCTGGCACCGGTATTATACCCGGTTCTGGAAACAGTCCGTCCAGTTCTGTGACTGGCGCTGGCCGGATTTTCTGAATCTTTACGGCCCCGGCAAGATCGGATCTACCGGTATCGCGGAGCCTAAATTTTTCAATGCCGTCACCGGAAAAAAATTTTCCTTCCTCGACGGAATCGAGCTCGGAAGAAAAATATGGAATCTGGATCATGCCATCTGGACGCTCCAGGGAAGGCACAGGGATATGGTCCATTTTGCTGATTATTATTATACTCGCCCCAGTTCTGCGCCTGACGGACACCCCGAGTACATGCCCGGCAGAAAAAACGCTAAGTGGCAGTATATTAAAACACTCGGCCGGCATTTTGATAAAAATAAATTTGAAGAATTTAAAACCCGGTTTTACAGGCTGCAAGGCTGGGATACGAGCACCGGCTATCCTACCAGAAGAACTTTGGAATCTTTAGATCTGGCTTACGTTGCAGATGAACTCAAAGAAAAGAACAGACTGGGTAGAGGATAGATACTACCCATTGGGCAACCACACTCAAGGGGGGTGATCGTGAGTATGAAAAATTATACCGGTAAGAAATTGAATGGGAAGTATTTGGACGTGAAAAGATTCTCCGTACGCTTTGTTATCATGGGATTAGCGGTGCTATCGGGTCTTTTAGCCTGTGGACTTCAAGAAGTCCGATCTCAAGAAACCCTGAAATCTGCGGTTGATGACTTCAAAATTGAATCACGCCATGTCGACATTTGGAGCGACGGCACGCGTCTTTCAGGTGATCTCTGGTATCCCAAGGGCTTACAGTCCGGAGATAGACTGCCTGCCGTTATCCTTTGTCATGGGTGGGGCGGAGTGCGTTCACACTTAAACCAGGCCTATGCATCGGAGTTTGCCGCAGCAGGCTATGTGGTATTGACTTTTGACTATCGCGGCTGGGGAGACAGCGACAGTCGCCTGGTTATCAAAGAGAAAATGCCTGACGTGGATGAAAGCGGGCTGATCACGGTTCGGGTGCAGGCTATTCGAGAGTTGGTGGACCCGTTTGATCAGACCGAAGACATCATCCACTGCATAGACTTTCTTTCCGGTGAACCGGGTGTCGATCCCAACCGTATTGGTCTTTGGGGCACCAGTTTTGGCGGGGGCCACGTCGTCTATGTGGCCGCCCTGGACAAACGCGTCAAATGTATCGTCAGTCAGGTTCCCTCCATGGATGGCGGTTGGGTTACTCTATACTACCAGCCTTCTAAACTGGCCACCCAACGTGCCCGGGGAAAGATCGACCCCGTGCCGCAAAATGTCAATAAAATCGGGCGACTTAAGGGCACGCCGTACTTGTCCAGAATTGCAAAATACCATCCCGTAGAATTTGCCAATCATCTGAAGATTCCCATTTTCATCATCGTTGCCGAGAAGGAAGAGTTGATGGATAACAAGTTGCATGGGGAACGGGTGTATAACATCGTTAAAGGTAATGTGCCAGCCCAATATGTGGTTTTTTCAGGAACCCATTTTGAGATCTACGGCAAAGGCCGCAAGCAAGCAATCAAGATGTCCATTGAGTGGTTTGATAAGCATCTTTGAAAAAAGGAACAAGGATGACATCGGCGGGAATTTTACAGCGAATACTGAGATTGAAATTATTGGCGTTGACGGTTATAGCGGTGATGTCTATCGGGACCAGTGGGCAGATAATTGCGTCACAGAGCCTTCCGGTGATGGTGGCCGGGTCCACGCCTAAAGGCTGGCAAATATTTGATGAGGTCAAGCAGTTCACCCCGAAAAATCTCTACGAACAGATCAATGGCCGTGCTGCGTTCTTCCTGGCCTATGACATGATCAGAATGACATACGTACGTTTCGTAAATAGCGATGAGACCACACAATTTATAAATCTGAGTATTTACGATATGGGAACGCCGACCAACGCCTTTGGGGTTTTTTCTGCCGAGCGATCGCAAGGCGAGTCTTCTCTAGACCTGGGTCGGTCCAGCTATCGCGCGGACGCCAACTATTTCATCTGGAAGGGTCAATACTACATCCGGATCATTAGTGCCGAGACCACCGACGAATTTCAGCGGATTGGCATGGATTTGGCCCGAAAAGTGACGAACTTCCTACTGGATTCGGGTGAGCAAGTTTGGGGACTGACCGCCCTGCCGCTGACTGACCGGATGCCGGAGTCCGTCCAGTATTTTAAAGTCGACGCAATGGGGTTGGATTTCATGCGCAACACATACACCGCCACCTACCGCAAAGGCAACACCCTGGTGACGGCATTCCTATCTCAGCAAGACTCAGCGGAATCTGCCCGGACCACTATGGTTCAGTACGCCAAGTATGCTAAAAAGTATGGTAAAGGAATCGATCGGCTGAAGGCCGGGGAAGTGGAATTGGTCTCCTGCGACATGGGGGGGACTTACGACGTGGTTTACCAAAAAGGTCGTCTAATCGGCGGTGTAACATACGTTGAGGACCGAAGCCTGGCCATCCGGGTGGCCATCGAAATGTGGGAAAAACTCCGTTTAGAATAGGAAAAAGGTTGACCGAAGAAATTTTGCTGAGGAGGTGACATGATGAAGAAAAATAAGAATCGCGATTCCTTTGACCGGCGTGAATTTTTCAAGATTGTTGCCTCAGCGGCGATTAGCGGACCGATTTTTTTGTCAACGGCGTATTCGAAGACAACTGAATCAACCCAGCCCAAGGAGCCAATCCACCGAAATGAACAGCCAACCATGACCTACCGAAAATTAGGTCGAACAGGTTTTTTATCCAGCCGTTTGGTCTTCGGTTGCGGCGCCGCGCTGACAGGCCGAGGGGCCATGCGCTTGCTACAACGAGCCTTTGAGGCCGGAATTAACCATTTTGATGTGGGTTCAGACATTTACTACAAGGGCAGTGAACGCAACCTGGCCCCTTTTCTGAAGAACCATCGCGACCAAGTTTGGGTCGTATCAAAAGCCCATGCAATCGTCTATACTAAATCCGGTGATTCGATTACGCTCGAGCAAGCAAAGTCTGCCGCAAAGTATTGGACGGGACTGATGGATGCGAGCCTGAAAGATCTGCAGACTGACTATGTGGATGCATACTACCTGATGGCCGTCGAAAACCCGTCGCTTGTCCGCAGCGAAGAGGTGTACAATGCGTTCCTTAAAGCAAAGGCCGCCGGAAAAGTAGGCTATTTTGGTTTGAGTACGCATAAGAACGCGCAAAAAGTCCTGGAAGCGGCCATCGAAACGGGTTGGTATGATTTGGCGATGATAGGGGTAACGCCCGCCGGCTGGTATGACTGGAGCACAAAAAGTCTGGCGCAAGATACATCGACCCTGGTTGAACTTCAAGGATTGCTCAAGCGAGCCACAGAAGCCGGCATCGGCTTAGTCGGGATGAAGACCGTCAGGTATTTGGCACCCTTTTGGTCTCTGGGTAAAGGCGACCCGTCCGCCTTCGACAAGGTGTACGGCGAGAAGCTTAAAACGTCATCATTCAGCCCCTTCCAGCGAGCTTATGCCTATGTTCTTCAGCATGGTATAGATGTGGTTAACGCTGATATGCAGAACTTCAAACACCTTGAAGAGAATATCATCGCCGCGGCGACGGCTGATCGCTATTTTGTTGATTTTCGCTAATTCTCGCAATGAACTGCTCCGCAGCAGAGCTGACGGGTTATCGCCAATAGATTCATTGTCAAACTCACCGGCCAGTTGAACAATCTGATTACTGAGCGGCACACAGGAATTTAAGTGCCTCTTAATTTCCGCAGCGATGGAATTTACCGTCGTGACATCCCCCATTTCCGCTGCATCACGGATGCGTTTGGCAATATCCTGAGCCAATTCAGCCGGGAATGCCACAAGCTCTTCATCGGATATTTTACAGACTGTTTTCTTCAGCAGATGCACCCAGTTTTTGCACCGATTCCACGGCTTGATTGAGAGCATTTTCAAGCCCGAGAATTTCAACTCCAATTGCTCCAGTATTCCAATACCTCACTTTTCAATGTCATTTAAAGACCAGTCGTAGTTCAGATATTTAATCTGAATCACATCTTTTTTCTCAGCCAATTTTTTTTCAGATCTTCCCGGGCATATTTCATATAAAAACCCAAAACATCATTATTGAAGTCTTCTGCAAACCATTTAAATATCCGACTGACATAAAATGCGCCGCCTTCAAGCCGATAACTGTTTGGGTCATTGATAAACAATCGGGTTTCCTAATCTGAGGTTATTGTTTTCTATTGAGTTTTGCAGTCTATTCGGTACTGAAAATCAGGTATTTGCCATACAAAAACCCCGAAACTTAATAAAGTTTTATCGATGATTTCGTAGATCTGACAGGCTCTGGCGCGCATCGATTTTAGACTATATCCCTCGTCAGGAGCGCCACGTCGGCGAATCGATGTCGTAAGTGCCTCAAAGGCAACACCACCTCAATGAGGGTTCTAAGCTGCGATACGGTAATAGACGGTGCTTTTTTTTCCCAACCTGATTTTCAGGAGCCAAAGGAAGAAGTGAGCCAACATACAGGTCAGAATATGGTGATTCCATCCCCACTATTTCAGTTACTAAAATTCGTTACCCGGAATCTATTTTGGACAGCAGTGGAATTTTATTGACATACTAGTATGCTCCCTGCTATGTGCTACAAATACGAATATGTTTTCCATTTGAGTACTGGCAGGCCGCGTCAAGTGCTCTCGTACTCCCCAATGACCGGCTGGTATATATTGGGGCTTTTAATAATTCCTAACAGAGAAGGAGGTTTATTATGAAGAATTCTTTGCTAAATCGGTTTTTTTGTCTTTCTTTGATCGCCAGTTTCCTGGTTTTTTCGGGGACTGTCTTCGCCAAGGAGAAAAAAATCTTGCTCAAAGTCCCCACCAGCTTTTCCAAATCCCTCCCGGGACTTGGAACTACCATATATTATGTAGCAGATAGAGTAGAACTCATAAGCGGCGGCACCTTAAAAATGAAGGTTTTTGAACCCGGGAAGCTGGTGGGTGCTTTTGAGATTCTAAATGCGGTTAGCGAAGGCAAAGTCAATGCCGGATACTCATCTCCCGTATATTGGCAGGGATTGTTACCCGCCGCTCCCATCTTTACGGCTATACCTTTTGGTCCGGATGCAAATGAGTATCTGGCCTGGATCTATTATGGAAACGGCTGGAAGCTGTGGCAAAAAATGTACGACCAGGGCGGTTATAATGTTCATGTGATCCCGGTCGGAATTATATCTCCCGAAACATCGGGATGGTTCGCAAAGCCGATTAATTCTGTCGATGATCTGAAAGGCATGCGCATGCGTTTTTCCGGTCTTGGTGGTAAAGTCATGCAAAAACTTGGCGTTTCCGTCAGTACGCTTCCAGGTGGAGAGATCTTTCCCGCCCTGGAAAAAGGGGCCATTGATGCTACCGAATTCGCCATGCCGGCCATAGACGAGAGACTCGGTTTTTACAAAGTTGTGAAATACAACTACTATCCGGGTTGGCATCAACAAGCAACCTTGTATGAGCTATTGATCAATAAAGATACATGGAACCAAATGAGCAAAAGGCAGCAGATGGTGTTAGAGGTTCTCAGTAAAGCCAGTATAACCGATTCGCTTGCTTATTGCGAAGCCATTCAGGGAAAAGTGATTCGTGAAAATGCAACAAAGCGAGGGGTGAAAAACATGTATTGGTCTGAAGAAATGTTGGCCGCCTTCAAAGAGGCCTGGGATGAAGTGGCTGTGGAACAAGGCCAGAAAGACAAATTTTTTAAAGAAGTATGGGATGATTTTCAGAATTTCCATGAGGATTATATCTATTGGTCATCTCGTGGTTTTTTACCTCGGCCTAAACCGGAATGAGCGATTCGCATCCATGAAGTCACTGAAACACTTCCACCAATCCATCGAGGTCGGATTTTCTACCCCGAAAGCCACTTCTCAGCTGGTGGTAGCCGTTTCCCGCACTGGATGAGGTACAGATGTCGCTCGGTATCAAAAGATCTGGAAAACTTGCAACAGCCCTGCTGCCAACAACCGGCGGACTAAAGGTTGCTTCAATAGGCACAAGGGCAAGGAGACCTTTGCAAATGCTCAATTTTGTTCAAGTTCAGGGACGGCGATAATTTCAACCACATGAATATATTGAGTATTTTGAGGATTGAAATTTGAGCCTGACAAAGAAATTGGGCAAAAGGGGGCGTTTTGCAAAGGTCTTGCAAGAAATATCAATTTTTGGACAGCTACTTAAAAAAGGAATTTTATGAAAATGGAATCCGATAATAGCCCGAAAATTGTTAAAACTTATGATCGGTACATAGTGCGAATGGGAAATGCACTTTCTTGGCTAAATATTGTATTAATCGTCGTCATCATTGTCCAGGTTATCCTTCGCTATGTTTTCGGTCATGGGCTGGTTAAGCTTGAAGAGTTGCAGTGGCATCTGTACGGAGTATGCATCATTTTCGGTTTCTCCTATTGCCAGGCTCGCGATACACACATCCGGCTGGACCTCCTGTACGATCGTTTTTCGCCCAGGACAAAAGATATCGTTGCAATATTCGGAACGATTTTTCTGTTGATGCCTTTTGTTATTACGGTTTTATATCACAGCCTTCCTTTCTTTTGGGATTCCTACGTCCACGGTGAATATTCCGATGCGCCCATGGGCCTTCCTTATCGCTGGATTATCAAAGGCACAATACCGCTGGGTTTTTTCTTAATTTTATGTTCCGCCTTATCCCGTATTTTTCGCAGCTTATCCAATCTGAAACACAGCCAAGAGGACAGGTGACTATGGAAATCAATGAAATTTTGGTCATATTGATGTTTTTGACCTTTATTTTTATGTTGTTTAGTGGCTATCCTATTGCCCTGGTTCTTGGCGGAGTGGCCATGCTGTTCGCCCTCGTCGGTTACCTAGCTGACATCTATTTGGATGCCATGACCGGCATTGATTTTATATACATGGGAATGATTGTAAATCGAATTTTTAAACTGATGAAAAGTTGGGTGCTGGTGGCGGCTCCCATGTTCATTTTTATGGGTTTGATGCTGGATCGATCCGGTATTGCCGAAAAAATGATGAACAGTATCCAGGAACTCTTTGGCAAGGTGAGAGGAGGGCTAGCCGTAACCGTCACTCTGATCGGGGTTATCTTGGCCGCGTCTACCGGCATTATTGGAGCCTCAGTTGTACTCCTGGGCCTGCTCTCCCTGCCGGCCATGTTAAAACAGGGTTACCAAAAATCGTTGGCGGTGGGAACGGTTTGCAGCGCCGGAACTCTCGGGATACTGATACCTCCAAGTGTCATGCTAGTATTTATGGCCGATCAATTGGGACTCTCCGTCGGCGATCTTTTTATGGGGTCTTTATTTCCAGGTTTAATTCTGGGTGCTCTCTATATAGCATTTATCTTGATATTCTCAATGGTCAGGCCAAATGCAGCGCCCCTGCCCAAAGACAGGAGGAATCTTGAATGGCGAATCGTCTGGGACATATTTAAAACCATATTGCCGCCGGGTATGCTAATTTTTGCCGTACTGGGGTCCATTTTCGCCGGGGTCACCACCCCAACCGAAGCCAGTGGTATAGGCGCCCTGGGTGCAATTTTGCTGGCCCTGTTCAATAAACGGCTTTCATTCAAGGTTATCAAGGAGGTTACCCAACAAACATTCAATACCACTGGCTATATTTTTGGAATTTTTTTCGGCGCTCACGCTTTTGCCTTGGTCTTACGAGGCCTGGGAGGAGATGAAGTTATTGAAGCCGTTTTAACCGGTTTACCACTAGGACCTTATGGGATCATGGGGGTTATCCTGGGTGGTGTATTTCTAATGGGATTTTTCCTGGACTGGATTGAAATCACGCTCATTGTTTTGCCCCTGATAGCACCTATTATCTCGACTTTAGGCTTCGAAATCAACGGCTATGGTGTCATCGATAATCCCGAACTGGTTTGGTTTGCTGTTCTGGTAGCAGTCGCTTTGCAGACTTCTTTTCTGACACCTCCGGTTGGTTTCGCCATATTCTACCTCAAGGGTGTCACTCCGCCCGAAATAAAACTCCTTGATATATACCGAGGAGTTATCCCTTTTGTTATCCTCCAATTGATCGGTTTATTAGCGGTGGCCGTGTGGCCGCAACTGGTTATATGGTTGCCTGCCATGGCTTACGGATAGCGGAGTTGGCCTTAGTCAATCCTTTAATCTTGGATTGGTCAGCCCGCTTGGCGGGCCTCAGTGGAATCGGAACAGGGTGGCGGAATCAATCGGAATGGGGTGGCGGCTTGCGTCGGAATACGCATCTACAGAAATCATCGATCCGGAATGGACCGATCGTAAAGGGGATATGGGTGATTACCGGTGGGGGTAATGTATTGAAAAGTATGTGGGAGGAATAACAAATGGCAGAGACATTGACCGAAAAAGTATATCGGGTGCTTCGGGAAGATATTGTCAATCTGAGAATGAAACCCGGAGATAAAATATCGGAAGTAAAACTGGCGGATATATATAACGTCAGCAGAGGACCCATACGAAATGTGATTCAGAAACTGCAGCAGGAAAACCTGGTAGTTGTCAAACCCCAAGTTGGAACCGTCATCGCACCCATCTCCCTCGAAAATGCAAGAGACATTTTAGAAATCCGACTGTTGTTGGAACCCCACGCAGCAGAAATAGCAGCAAAGCACATTCAAGAAGAAGATATTGAATTTTTAGAGAATAAATTTGAAGAACTCAACTCGAGTGAAGATCTGGAAAAACTGTTCGAGACCGATATCGCCCTCCACCAAACCATCTGGCGGTTGTGCGGAAATAAGATAATACCAAATATCATAAACAGCTATCGGGATGAGATACAACGGATACGGCTTTCCACGATAGACCTGGCAAATCGGCTGGTGCCTACGGTAACGGAAATGAAAAAGATTTTTGAAGCATTAAAGGCAAGAAGTCCCGAAGGGGCTAGAGAGAGCATGTATGCACACATATTGAATATAAAAAACGCTATCGAGGCTGTGAACAGAAATTTAGAGTAAGACTTCCATGCCAAATCTATTTCAAAATTATTCGGAACTGAGTTGAGGCGGATATCTAAAATACGCTGGAGATATACATCGGTGAGCCTGATTACCAGTTTCACCGCAAATATGACGCCAATATCGGGATGTCAGCCCTGATGACAACGTAAAGGCGTGATAATAGACTGGCTAGGGAATAGCAAAAAGGAGGGAAGAAATGACACTGAGGCCTGTAATCTGCGATGCAGTAGTCAGCTATTTTAAATCAGAGCAGTGGCGGAACTTTATTACGCTGCTCACTCAGACCGACGACCCCATGAATCATATTCATATCTATTGCGAAAATAGCCTCGAACCGGATTCCTTGGCCAAGTTACTGACCGGTGTTCATGCGAAGCAAGGCGTGCCCCTGGACCGGGGTATCCAGTTTTCCGCTCTTCCGGGTGTGGGCCTTACCATCAATACTCAACCCCTGGAAGCGAACACGGGTAGATATCTGGCAAACTATGAGATGTTCTGGATGTACAATCCTGATGTGCTCCTTGGCCCAGCCATAGTCCGGCCGGGTATGGACGTAAACAAAAGCCCTTTGTTCAAGGAAATCCAGGAGGGCAATCTCTTCGGCTGGGGCAAAAAGTTCCAGGATGACTTCTACAAGCAGTTTGATTTCAAATCTGTGGGGCCTAATGAAGAGATGGTAATACGCGAGTACTTCAAGACTGACCATTTTAAGAAATGGCTCAGATTTATGTTCGATCCCAAAATTAACCACTGCCACTGCAACGTGGAAATCAACTTTGATCCGTGGATTCTCAAGATGTATGCTGTGGAAGCCTTTGAGAATGTGGGCCTGAAGATTGACTGGGTTGTCCCCAGCGTGTTCAGGGTACCTGCAGGTTTCCGGGCTAAGCTGATTTTCAATGGTGCCCACCCGGAATGGCAGCATGATATCGCTTGGGACTTCAATCCGGACGTAATTATTAGACCTGCCACCCAGCCTTCCGGGATGGGACCACCCTCAAGGATGCCCGATGATGGAGACCCCAGTTTTGACTTTCTCCTTCAAAGCGACTTTGAAGCTGTGGTGGCGCAGGGCAAACACGTAAAGCTTACC
>JBATKU010000052.1:0-2296 GCA_049669725.1 Desulfobacterales bacterium | reverse complement strand
ATTTATCGGAGATTTGCCTTTTTTGCATTTTTGTAACAAATACGATATATGTAACGGAAATTAGCGAGCTTGAACCTGCGGTTCTGGCAAGTTATCTTTAATCAACCACATCACTTAATTAATCATGGGTAAACCCCCGGCTTTGCCGGGGAGACTCCCAGAGTTTGACTGATCTTTAACAGCACGATTTTTAATTCTCAATAAAAACAGGAATGTACAGAGAGCGAAAATGTTCTTGGCACTACCCCCATGCCAAAATCGCAAAAGTTGCAAATTAAATTTCGCGAATCGTCGGCGGTATCGCTACGCCAACCGCCTGGAAGACTTTGCCGCATACGCCCTCTGTTTTGCTGCGAATCGCCAAATGGTTGCCCTTTTCTTCTATGTGTGTCTCCTGCATCGCCTGCAGATCCTGCTTGATATGCGACCATTCGAACACATGACCTGCTTTTTCCAGATTACGCTCAAGCTCCTTGCAAAGAACCAGTGCCAAAAAGCTACAGAAGACATGTCCCCGGATGGTATCGTCCCTTTGGTGGAAGACGGGACGAGTTTCGAGCATCGACTTGACATCCCGGAACACACGCTCGACCTGCCACAGTTCCTTATACTTCAGAGCGACTTTATCAGTGGGAAGGTCCGTATTGGTGCGCAGAACCCACTTGCCGTCAAAACGTGCTTCTTTTTTCACTTTTTCAAAATCAATCGAAGTGCTGTCCTTTTCGATCCTGACATATTTACGATAACCCTTGTTGCCCATAAGAGCCTTGGGTCCCTTCGGTATTTTTTCTTCCAGCGCCTTGATGATAGCCTCACGCGTCAATTTATCTTTACTGGCTTGTCGTTCGTTAAGACAAACGATATACCGCCGATCCATGTGCCGCACTTCCTTTACCTTGAGAGGCGATGGATCCTTAGCTTTGGATCCCATCGGGTGGACTTCCTGGTACCGACCGCCACAGGTGAGTACTTGTTTCTGAACTTCTTTGTCTTTTCTCATCCGCGTGCCAAGAATATAGGGGATCTCATTGACCTCCAGGTATTCAAGATTCCCAGCGCTGATCATGCCGCGATCAGCGACGATGCAAAACCGCTTGATATTGAAGCGCTGTTTCATACGTTCGCTTACCGACACAATAGTTGTAACATCGGTGGTGTTGCCGGGCCACATCTCACAGCAGATTGGTCTGCCCTCATCGTTAATGACCACACCGACGACCATCTGTTTGAGATCCGGCCGGTGATCTTTACTGAAGCCCCTTGCGCCAAGACTTTCTCCTCCTTCGCCCTCAAAGTAAATCGAAGTGGTGTCGAAAAAGACAAGCTCAAGCTCGGTGAACAGATCCCGCCAGGTTTTGAACACATCTTCTTCAATCAGGTCTTTGTTACATCTTGGGGCAAAGTCGGAAGCACCGGTTTGATCCGGCAGCTGTTCTCCCAAAAACGCCATGGCACGGTAAAGGTGATGCAACTCCAGATGCTCGGTGCCGGTGATGGCGTAATCTCTTCGCCACCGATCACAATAGCGGTCGGAACCGGATGCCATCAGCCGATGCAGGACAGTCATAAAAATGGCTCTTTCGACATCAAACTCGAATTTGCGACCATTCAGCAGTCTTTGCAGCGCCTCTTTTATACCGCTTTGCTTCCACAATCGCTCAAAAATCAGAGCGGGGCCGATTTTAATCGTGACCGCATCCGGATCACTGTGGCCGGTCAGTATCAGCATTGTTTTTTCGGAATATCGGGAAAGAGACCGGATCAGCGTCTCCACGCGTCCTTTCTCCTGGAGATGATCCAACCGGCCAATAGTAGCAATGACTCGTTGCTTGACCTTGCCTTTGACTTTGTTGTTTTCGACGATCTGAAGGTATTGATACTTGCCGGATTTTTTTACTCTTGCGAACATGGGAGCCTCCTAAATAGACACTCCCATTATTATGGTTTAGATACTTATTTGTCAATGTTTTTATGCCATTTCTTTGGCACTACCTTTTCAAGCTCAGAAAATTTCACATTGAATGATTACAGATACTTATATAGACAAATGAATTAATTTTGATCTTCAACTGTAAAAGAAAAGCTTAAGATTAATTCTCTCAAAAAAAAATACGTTTATCTGGGCCCTGAAATTATCCCCCTTTTTTATCGGTTCCACCGTCTTCATCGTTGTTTTGTCATTTCTGTTTAAGACGCCTTTGGGAAAAAGCCTGTCTGTCCATGGACCGGACGCCCTGATACTGGCATTCATTATCGCATTAATTGTCGGATTCGCCGGGATGAAAGTATTAAAGCG
>JBATKU010000051.1:0-1594 GCA_049669725.1 Desulfobacterales bacterium | reverse complement strand
CTTTGACATCGATAAGTCTGATAAGGCTGTTAATAAGCACTGTTTTACCGGTTCCGACGTCACCGGTTAGAAGAAGAAAGCCCTTGTTCTCCTGTATTCCATATCTCAAAGTGGCTAAGGCTTCCCGATGCCTTTCACCTAACCAGAGAAATTGAGGGTCGGGGCTTATATTGAAGGGTTTTAGTTTTAAACCGTAATGCTCAAGGTACATGATAGCCTTTCTTAGTTGAATTAATTATATATTTGATATTCAATCAAGGATTTTGTCAAACATTTTATTGCTTTTTAAGAAAATTCGATATAAGTGATTGTAATATTAATAAAAAAGTTTTACGAATCAATCGAGCCTGGTTCCACCAGCTGGCGATCATTCTATTTTACCAATGAGAAAAAATTTTGAGAAACTTATACTACTGGCGTCATTTATATTTGTCACAGGGTGCGCAGTTGCCCTGATTGGAATCGGCGCTGCCGCGGTTGGAACAGTTGCCTATAAAAATGGAAAACTGATCAAGACTTACCCGGCGAAATATAATGCAACGGTAGCGGTAAGCAATGACACCCTGAAAGGCTTCAAATTTTCCATAACAGAAGAAATAGCTGACAACCTGAAGACCGTAATTAAAGCCAGGCGACCGGATGGCACACCGGTCGAAATAGAAGTCGTAAAAATGGATAGCGAGCTTACCGAAGTTGGGGTAAGAACCGGGGTTGTTGGTTTTTGGGATAAAAGGGTGTCAGAGCAAATTCAAAATTCTATTGGTAAAAGATTATCACCCGGCTCCCGAGAAGCCTCCAGGTCTACCGCCGATTCAGATAGGCAAAGTGTCAAATCATTGAATAAAGATACCTCTCCACAGGTCGCTGCGGCAAAAGACAGCGATAGGACATCCGTCTCGAATATACCAACCGAATCATCGACTGGCAGAGGGGTTCAAGCGGTCGCACAGAAGTCGTCCAAGAAGGAACCCGATTTTTTAATTTATTTTGCCGATAACAGCAACGAGCTCTCAGAAGATGCAATCGAAAAGCTCAACACGGTTGCCGCAGTTATAATCAACGATTCGGCAGACGGCGCTAACATCTATGGATATTCGGATTCAGCCGGCTCAGCCTCCTTTAACAAGATGCTTTCTGAAAGTAGAGCCAATACAGTTAAAATCTACCTGATTGGCAAAGGGGTCCATCCAGGCCAAATTACAGCTAAAGGGTTCGGCTCCGACAACCCCATGGCCAGTAATAACCTTGAGGAAGGCAGGCGATTGAATCGGCGGGTCGAAATCGAACTTATCTATCGATAGAATTAATGTAGATTTACCCCGGAATATAACTGCAGATCATATTTCAATTTTATAGCGGGCAATTTTGTTGAGCAGACCCTGGCGCGTCAGGCCCAGGTTGCGGGCAGCTTGAGAGCGGTTGCCGCCTGTCTCGCGAAGGGCACGGGCGACCATTTGGCGCTCCATTCGTTCTGTGACTTCCTGGAGGGTCATTCCATCCGGATGGGCGGCTGTATCCGGTTCTGCCGGGCCGGTAATTTTCGCTGATAGATATCTTTCCTTTATCTCGCTGTCTTCTCCCGCGAGGGTTAAAG
>JBATKU010000050.1:0-2163 GCA_049669725.1 Desulfobacterales bacterium | reverse complement strand
AAACTGCAAAACCTGCTGGTACTTCAACGGCCCAAACAATAACGGAACGTTTATTGACAACCGCTGTAAGTTGAGCATTTCCCGAATGCCTGCAATCAGGGGATATTTTAAGATTTGGTTTGTTCGTCTTTGCGGTCGGCAGGGTAAGCAATTATCGACAAGAGTGTCCCCAGAATAAAAGCTAAACTATATTGTGTATATTTTGAGTAAAAGGGTAAGGTGAAACCTGTGTGGATCAGCCAGCCTATAAATGCTACGATCAAACATTTTACAAGTATACGACTCTTAACATTGCCTGCCTGCTTGGCTGCTTTTATGGCGTAGATCAATAAAAACGCTATACCGCTAAAAACTAAAATCACGGCGATGACACCGCTGTCATAGAGTATTTCTAATCCGTGGAGATGCGGAAAGTTAATTGTTCCCCCCGGAACAGGAGTGAACAGTTTAGGGTAAACTGTTCGAAACACCCCAATTCCATTGCCAAAAATCCAGGTCGTCAATGAATTTTCCTTTAGCAATGTCCAGGAATCCGACCAAATCTGAATTCTTTCTTCATGGGCCAAATTGACAATGAGTTCTTCAAACCGGGTATACAGATCACCATAGTTTGTGATTAGCCCACCTGATAAAACAGCGCACAAAACCAAAAGACCGCCCCATTTTAGCCGGCCTTTCGTCAAAAAAATAAGAACGAAAAGGGCACCGACAGTTATGCCCAAGACTGCCGGCCGCGACGGAATTTTCAGAATAAGATCCATATCCAAAAGGGCAACCACTATTAAGAGATATTTATACCACCCCTTTGTTGCCAGAAATAAATAGGCAATGACCGGCAGAACCAAAATCGCGAAACTGGTAAGATAGTGCGATTTTGAAAAAGTTCCATTTGGCATATCGAAAAAATAATAAGCAACAGATTGCCAGCAAACTGCCAGAGACAGCATTGCAAACAACAAGAGTGGCATCCAAGTATTATATTTTTTAAGGCTTAAGCAATGAATAGCGAAGGCAATGACCAACATTCTGACCATGTGCCCCATCCACCTGAAATGGGAATCCTTCGGATGAAAAAAAACGCTCACTACCAATAAATAAGCGCAGATAGCAATTGTAAACCAGAAACCCAGGGGTATATCCCTTGGCCGATAGGTCCCTGATAATAAATTAATTAATAAAAATACAAAACAAGCATCAATAAAAACAACCACACCACCGCGGTTGAGGGCAAAGAAGGAAAAAAAAGCCCCGCACAATGCTGCTATCAGCCAGTATTCACTGGTGAAGATAGTCTTTAGCGTTTCAATTTTTGATCGAGACATAAGCGCCCTACATCGGCCAAGCGGAAATCTGGGAAAATGAAAGAATGAATTTATCTATATTTAAGTATTGGCCACTGATTTTCCAGGGCCACATTTTTTAATGGCTCAGTGGGTTCAACCGCATGAGGATAACCGACGGATTCCAGCAGTGGCAAATCCGACTGATGGTTGCCATATGCGTATGAAGATAAAAGATCTATTTTGGACTCTTGGGCCAGTTTTGCTGCCAGTACCCGCTTTGTGCTGTCCAGGCATAACGGCCCTTTGGCCTTGCCGGTTAACAGGCCGTCAGACCCGACTTCAAGGTCTGTGCAAAGCAGATGATGAAAACCCAGGTCCTCCGCAACCGGTTCCAGCAAATAGCGGATCGAACCTGAAATAAGAACCAGTACATGACCTTCCCGATGGTGGTACTCAACTTTTTCCAGGAGATTGGGTGCCAGGTGGGGTTTTAGATGTTCCCTGTAAAAGGCCGCCGCCCCCTGCTGAAAATCCTCCAGTCGCTTTTTGCGGTAAAACTTGAGCATAATTGCGGCAATTTTTTCATCCGACATCCAGTGGCGTTTATAGAAAAAATTGGCAGCCATGACTTTCAAAATAAATCCCACGGATACCAACCGCCGCTCCCAGAGATACTTGAATCCCAATCGGCTGCTCTCAGTATCCAGGAGGGTTTCATCAAAATCGAAAAATGCGCCAATAGATGACATATTGTTATGTGTATTCCTATTTAACGGAAGGTCTTTTTACTTTTATAACGGTTGTCAAAAAATCGTACCGCTATTCGAAGGTTTTTTCTACAACCACTGGTGCCACCCTTCCGTAATTCGGAACTTATTTT
>JBATKU010000049.1:0-6527 GCA_049669725.1 Desulfobacterales bacterium | reverse complement strand
CTATTGACCGCCACTGATTCTGTTATCAGATCGGTAACACCATTTGCATCGGCATCTTCATAAGATTTTTCTTTAACCGTGACCCTTTTCAGGCCGGCAGGACTTTTTTCTGTCATTTCTTTTATGTACTCAAACTTGTATTCCGAATCCACATCGTAGGCATAATCAAGTTCCATCCCGCAGGGCAGAGATTTGCCAACAGTAAGCCCATCAGCTGATTGAGAAAAAAGGATCTCTGCACCTGTAGGATCTGTGACGGTGGAGGTATAGGCGCCCGTTAAATCGGTGCGATCCCGAAAGGAAGTAACATTGCCTTCGCCGGATGTAATATCCGTTATAATTTCACCGGTTTCATATGCCGTTCGCGTGTAATTCCAATGCCCCCCCTCCTCATCAATGACACCTGTTAATCTTCCCAGAAAAGAAAATGAATGATCAAAACGATTTCCTTCCGGCTCGATTTCGGCAGTCATCAGACCATCGGGGGTATATTCAAAATCGTAGTGACTCCCATCGGGGTAAGCCACCCTGGTAAGGTGGTTATCGGCATCTATGCTGAGAGTTGTCGAAAGGTTGTCCGGCGAAACAATGGCGGTCGGTACGCCGTTTGCGTCCCTCTGGATAGTAATTTGATTGTTAAATTGATCGATGATCGTACTTAAATTATTGTTCTCATCATAAACGAATTCCCGCAGGACACCCCCTGTATCCCGGTCAATCGTATTTTTGTGAAACCCTGAGCCGGACATGATATAGCCCAATCCGTTAGCCTCCGCAAAGGGAATGTCCTCTCCTACCGTTAAGCGGCTGAAGGTTGACGGTGGCGCAACTTTACGTATACGACTAGACTCTGCTATATAAAGATTCCCCAAGACATCGAAAGTAACCCCTTTTATGTTACCGAAAATAGCATGAGTGGGTGGTCCGCCATCACCCCCGTAGCGGATATCCGGATGAGCGTCTTTGCCCGCAGATGTGCTAATTATCCCATTTGTATCAACCTTACGCACAACTCGATTATGATGATCAGCAATATAAAGGATGCCTTCGGTATTCACGGCCACACCGTAAGGATTATCAAGTTTGGCCTCGGTGGCAGGTTCGCCGTCCCCGCTGTAACCCTCGGTACCGTCTCCGGCCACAGTGGTGATAATGCCGGCAGTGTCTACTTTGCGAATTACGCTGTGGTCCCAATCGGAAATGTAGAGATTGCCCATGAAATCGACTGTTAAGCCATTACTGCGGCCTATTTGGGCTGCCATGGCAAGCTCCCCGTCACCACTGTAACCATTGCTTCCGGTTCCAACCACGGTGGTGATGATACCATCTGCGCTCACTTTTCGGATACAAGTACCGACACCGACAACATTCTCACCGGAAGCTATGTAAAGATTACCTTCGTTGTCCACAGCTATGGATCTGGGATAACCAACTTCGGCTTCAGTTGCTAGCCCCTGATCACCGTTGTAACCATTACCCCCGGTTCCGGCTACGGTTGTGATGATACCCTCAGTGTCTATTTTCCGGATTCGATGATTTCTTCTATCTGCAATGTAAAGGTTGCCGGCTGAATCTATGGCAACACCGGACGGGTAATAAAGTGAGGCCTCAATGGCAGGTCCACCGTCCCCGTCGTAGCCACTAATCCCATTTCCGGCCACGGTAGTGATGATGCCGTCGGTACCCACCTTGCGAATGCGATTTTCCCAATAGTCGGCAAAGAAAAAGTTGCCGATTGAATCCAGAGCAAGGCCATACGGTGTGTCTATCCGGGCCTCAGTGGCAGGTCCACCGTCACCACTGTAACCGCTAAGTCCGTTGCCGGCTACGGTTTCGACAATCACCGTCTCATTCCTATAAATTGTGCCGTCACCTTTGTGCAGCGTGGGCGGTTCCTTTGAATCCAGCTGGTGCTGTATCGACAGCGTCCAGCCTTTCGCTAAAGTGCCGTGTCTTTTTCTTGGCAGTATCGGAACTTCTAAATCGCTTTTTTCCCACAAAGTTGCGTCCTGTCGAGTCAAAACTGAAGTTAAATCTTGCCCGGCGATGGCAAACGCCTGCTCTAGCAGCGGCGGCACTGTATAGACGGCATCATATACGAAGCCGATATCGACTTTAGCGGTGGTAACACTGTTTAGCCGCCTTCCCAAATGATCAAGACCGTCCCAAATGAATTCGGCCTTCTGATTGGGCAATGGATCCAAAAATTGTTCAAATGTTCGACCCGCGGCACGAACCTTAACGATGATTCTCTTTAAGCCATCTGGCACGGTTTCTCCGCTGGCGGGAACCGAAACCCCGTAATGATAACCGTCCACCCGGTTGCTGGCGTAGTGCAAGGTAATCTCGGTGCCGGGGATAGGAATATCCTCATGAAAGATTTGACTGCGGTTCTCCACATAAGAACTCAGGCAATTGTCCTTTCCCGGTGGTTTTACAGGTTCTTCGGGTTTTGCCGTTGTTGTGGCCGGTACGCCTTTGGGATTGGGCAAAATAGAACTTTCCGGGCCATGTGGTGTTAACGGAGTGTAGTTTGCGATAATTCTTCTAGCCCAATTTATGTCATGGGGGGAAAAATGCGCGATCTCTGCTCTCCAGTAAGTAAGCCCTGGCTGATACTTTTGTGTATCTTCGAGCCCATTTACCTCATCGTCAAAATAGCCATCTTCATTGAGGTCATCCGGTTGGCCATCGCCATCCGCGTCCAGGGCATCCACGACACCATCGGTATCGGTGTCCAACAGTCTGATTACCTTACCGTTCTTCTCCGGAACCCAGACACCACGATCACGATCATAAAAGCCCACTGGCGCTGCGATGCCCACATCAAACCCCAGAAAATTGTCAACCCAAATAGTGACCGGTTTATCAAATCTCACTCGCTGTGCCCCATCCACACTCAGTTCAACGCAATAAGTATAAGCTGAAGTCGGCGGAAGTTTCGCCGGCATTGATTCAGGAGTCGTATATTCAGTTGCTCTGGTGGTGATGGTTGTCAGCTCGATTACATCATTGCCGTATTCGTCTACCAAATAGGCCCGGTTATCACCGGTGAAAACCATGGAGGTGGAGCGGCTGCCGAATTTATCTGTGACTCTCATACTTTGATGGGTGACCACCATGTTTGGATCGCTGTTGAAAGTAATCGTGGTTGAGGTGGGGTCTTCAGTGATCATCTGAATCGTCTCTGCAATCGCGATTTCGTTCCAGGGCACGTAAACTTTGCGCTGAGCGGATATAAAGGCATCTTTTTGAAACATAACCGTCAGCATTCCACCACCTTCAACAGGAATGGTGAACCGTCCTTCAATATCGGTTGCAACAGTTCCGTATTCCGGATGGCCTTGGATGGCGATGGAAACACCTGCTACGGAAGACTCTGCCAAATCCTGGACTTTACCGGTTATCAATGAAAACCGCTTTGAATCATATGAATCAACTGTAGAATCCGGCGGAATCAAGTCCTCATATTGCTTTCCGAAAGAGCCTTCAGGTAGTTGTTCCGGATTGCCGGTCACCATCACTGTAACCTGTGCATTTGCAGAACCTTCAGGCCCGATGGCAGTTATGGTGTAGGTGGTAGTATGATCCGGCGAGACAGAAATAGAGTGGTTCGGATTTACAATACCGATGCCATTGTCGATATGGGTGCTATCTGCATTGGTGCAATTCCATGACAGGATGGATGTTTCTCCCTGCGAAATGGCAGCTGGTGCGGCGTTAATACTCACCGAGAGCTCATCTCCAAAACCGCTATCATGGTCGACATTGACCCCGAAGCCCACCCGTACATCTTTTCCAATAAGCGCGCCCTCCGCGACAGCACCCTGTTTAATCCAAATGGTTCCGTTGGGTGCATAGATATTTGCCATAAGTGTATTGCCAATTCCAACGGTGGCAGCTTTTGGTAAGGCACTTAAATTTCCCGTGCCGCCGTTAATTCCGTTAACATAAATAAGGATGTCCTTTGCACCGATACCCGAACCTGGTTCAGGACCGATAACCGCATTCCTGCCTGGTTCAAGGCGTTGGTTGATGATCAATTCGGTTGGAGCTTGAAACAGGACCGTTGAGCCACCACCATCACCCAGATCCAGGTTTTCAAAATGATATGTGCCCCCGGTCAAAATGAGAGTGGCATTTCGTCGAACCATAATCTCTCCATAAGCACCAGGCCCAAGAGTAAGGGTTTCACCCCGGGCGATTTCATGGCTTTCGGTCCCGGGAACGGGTGTTGGGAAATCGGGAAGAGATACATCCAATGGTAGTTGAAGCGGTGTGTGCTCGGCTCCCCTAATTGTGCCGTTGTTTTTCAGCTCATTGTAATGGACATCGAACACAGAGGCGTTAGTTTTGATCTTTATAGTGTCTCCGTAGATCGCAATACCATCGGGAATATTGACAGTCCTGCCAATCACTATCTCTGACCGAGAATTAAGCCATGGACCGGGGCTAAGATCTTTCACGCCGACATCACCGCTTGATAAGGTTGCCCCTTGTCGAATCCAGACGCTATTTGTGGCAAAAATTGAAAAGGAAGAAATGTCATAGCTGGCAGAAGCATTCTGTAAAAAGAATAGTATAGCGATAAAAATGACCAATACAAAAAGAGCTCTTTTTAACATACCCCTACCTCCACATTGGAAAATCATTATATTTAATATTTTCATAGTTTAAAGCCGCATAAAAAAAGGGATCTGATGGCCGTCAGATCCCTTTGCTTTTTTCACTCAACGCTTAAAATCTCTCATAACTTCAAACCGATTCCAGTTCAGTTCTACATTTTTATTTTGAAAGAAGCATCTTCATCGAATTTTAAGTTGCAAACTACTTATTGACATTTTATCTGTCAAGATATTTTTGAATACAATAAAAAATAAAAAAATGATTCTCATTTGCTTTATTGACTTCTTTACAATTCTGAAGACCCTTACGCAGCATGGGTTTGGCCGGACAAAACGGATGGATCTAAATTTTTCTTGCATTAGCTTCAAATTTGTTATCATTATAGCGGCTGTTAAGAAATGTTCCATTATTCGAGCTTTTTAACTACAATCACTTATACCGCCCTTCCGCATTTCGAAATTTATTTTTGAAAAGTGGTATAACCGTTAACCGAAACCCAGCTGCGAAAAAAAGCGATCGGTAATCAATTGCCGGGAGGCAGGAACCAGAGACCGACTGCCGGCAACCAGAGGTCTGGAGCATGATCATCAAATCTGCCGAATTTGTCACCAGTGCGGTCAAAAAGGCCCAGTACCCTCCTGAGGATTTGCCGGAGATTGCCTTCGCCGGCCGCTCGAATGTCGGCAAATCCAGCCTGATCAACACCCTGGTCAACCGCAAGCACCTGGTCAAAACCAGTTCCACCCCGGGGCGCACCCAGTTGATCAACTTTTTCGACATCAATAACAACCTCACGTTTGTCGATTTACCCGGCTATGGCTATGCCAGGGTCCCGGTAGCCGTCAGGAAAAAATGGGGCCCCATGATTGAAACCTACCTTTCCTCCCGCAAGACGTTGAAAGGGGTGGTCATCATTATGGACATCCGGCGCCTGCCCCGGGAGGAAGAACAAAATCTCATCGGCTGGCTGGCGCATTTTTCGATTGCCGGGATATTGGTCCTCACCAAAACAGACAAGCTTTCCAAAACAAAAATAGTCAAGCAGCAGGACGCCATCGTCCGGGCCCTGGCGGTGGAAAAAGAGGATGTGATCCTGTTCTCGGCCAAAACCCGCCGGGGCAGGGATGCCGTCTGGGACGCAATTTTGACCCTGACTACAACCAGAGAAGATAATACAAATTAGGGCTTCGCCCCAATTGGAATGGTGGAATTCTGGAATATTGGAATAATGGGTCTCTGGATTTTTCGCTGTTTCTGAAATTTTCTTAATAGGCCTTGATATTTAACCCTATAATGATTACAGTGTATTACATCTAAATACAATGGAGGAATTGTATGAGCACTGCACTATCCGTAAGAATACCGGATGACCTTGCTTCAAAGCTATCTGATATCGCAGAAGAGACTGAAAGGCCTAAATCTTTTCATGTTCAAAAGGCTTTAGAGTCCTATTTGACCGAATTGGCAGATTTGCAGGTTGCCTATGACCGGCTGCACGATACCACTGATCCGATTATCACTGTTGAAGATATGAGGAAAGAACTTGAACTTTAAGATTGCTTTCAAAAAATCGGTGGCACGCGATCTCAAGAGGATAGACAAGGATGAATCCGCAAGAATTTTGAGTAAAATTGATGAAGAACTTCCGGAAAAAGCCGAATCTTTTCCTTTGTTATCCGGGAAATTCTCCGGTTTAAGAAAATTACGAGTTGGAGATTACCGGGTAATTTATTCAATCATTGGTGATACAGCTCTTATTTTAAGAATCAGCCACCGCCGGGAGGCATACAGAAAATGACAGACATCAACGAGCAGTCTGCCGATTTTAAATCAGGTTACGTCTCTATCCTCGGCGCACCCAATGCCGGCAAGTCGACCCTGCTCAATCGGATGCTGGGGGA
>JBATKU010000048.1:0-1719 GCA_049669725.1 Desulfobacterales bacterium | reverse complement strand
GAACGCAAATACGATTTTAGCGGCAGTTACTCGTGTGTTCGCCGTTATCTGGCCACATTAAAAGCAGCAAACCCCGAAGTTACAACTATCTTAGAATTTGAGCCGGCCGAAGCCGCCCAAGTTGATTTTGGTAAAGGTCCCACGATCACAGACGTCTTCAGCGGTCAAGAGTTGTCCACCTGGTTTTTTGTCATGACCCTGGCCTGGAGCCGTCACCAGTATGCCGAAATCGTCACCGATCAGAAAGTGGCCACCTGGTTAGGGTGCCACCGCCGGGCCTTTGAATTTTTTGGCGGTGTCCCCCACAAAGCTATCATTGATAATGCCAAATGTGCGATTACAAAAGCCTGCTTCAGAGATCCGGTGGTGCAGCGCGCTTATGGGGAATGTGCCGAAGGCTACGGGTTTATTATCTCCCCATGCCCTCCCGCAGATCCTAAAAAGAAAGGACGCGTGGAGTCCGGTGTTAAATATATCAAACGCAACTTTATGCCACTGAGAGACTTTCGTAGTCTTAGCGACGCCAACCGCCAGCTCAAAGACTGGATCCTGCAAACAGCGGGCAATCGCATCCACGGCACGACCAAACAAAAGCCACTTTCCGCATTTATTGAAACCGAAAAGCACTTGCTGACTGCGCTTCCCGATGTCCCCCCGGAATTGGCCACCTGGGCCAAGGTCAAAGTACATGGCAACTGCCATGTGCAGTTTGAAAACTGCTATTACTCCGCCCCCTTTAGGCTGGTGCATCAGCAGCTGTGGCTCAAAGCTACCGAAACCAGTGTCAAGCTATTCCGGGATCTGAAATTAGTTGCCGTTCATCCCCGCCTGAAAAAACCTGGCACACGTTCCACCATTGATGACCATCTGCCGCCGCAGGCGCTGGCTTATAAAATGCAAGATCCACAGTGGTGCCTGAAGCAAGCCAGACAGATCGGCCCCAGCTGTAACGCGCTGATCGAACAGCTTTTCTCCGACCGGGTGCTCGACAACCTGCGAGCAGCCCAGGGTATTGTTGGTTTTGCCAAAAAGTATGGCAGCAAACGCCTGGATGCCGCCTGTCAACGGGCATTGTTCTTTGACAACCCAAAGTATCGGGCTGTGAAAATCATTTTGCAAAAGGGCCTAGACCAGGAAACCTGTGAGCAAAGCGCTTTTGACCGCCTAGGTGAAGCCTACACGGGAAAAGGGCGCTTTTACCGCAATATCAACACGCTTTTAATCCAGTAAAAGGAGAATTATATATGAATCCAATGCCTGAAATAACTCCCATGCTCAAAGAATTGCGACTTTCCGGTGTGATGGACTCACTGGAAACTAGAAACCGTCAAGCCATTGAAGACAAACTAGCCTACACCGACTTTCTGGCCCTCATCCTGCAAGATGAAGTCGCACGCAGGGCTCAAAAAAAACTGGCCCTGGCCCTGCGACGAGCCAACTTTCGCAATCATAAAACCCTTGAGCAATTTGACTTTAGCTTTAATCCGTCCATCAACCGGTCTCTGATTACAGACCTTGCCACCTGCCAATTTATCCACGAAAAAGTATCCGTGTTCATTGTCGGCCCCTGCGGCACCGGTAAAAGCCATATCGGTCAAGCCTTAGGCCATTGTGCTATCAGAAACGGCTACGATGTACTTTTTACGACTCAAAGCAAAATGTTGGGAAAACTGCACGCGGCCAGGGCCACCAATACCTATGATCGGCAGTTTAACCAGC
>JBATKU010000047.1:0-38096 GCA_049669725.1 Desulfobacterales bacterium | reverse complement strand
TCCTCCTTTTTTATTAATAAATTTTCATGCTCTATTTGTAGAGGATAGCTATGACATTTCAATAAAAACTTTTGTTTCATGCTTCGTTGTGCGCGTAAGGGCATGAAAATTTATGACAACCGCTATAGGGATACTTGACATGAAATTGGATATTCTTTAGTTTGAGCCAATGAAAAAATTTAAAACCCAAGTGTTGATTATTGGAGGCGGCGCTACCGGTACGGGCATTGCACGAGACCTGTCATTGCGGGGTGTCGAGTGTATTATAGCCGAGCGAAGGGATATCAATGCCGGTGCTTCCGGTGCAAATCACGGGCTTTTACACAGCGGGGCACGTTATGTGCGCAACGATCCTCAATCTGCGATTGAATGCCGCGATGAAAGCAATCTGATCAAAAAGCTGGCTCCCCAATGTGTTGAAAACACGGGCGGTTTATTTGTTGCGGTTGAAGGCGATGATGAAAACTATGTGGCCGATTTTCCCCACTTGTGCGCTAAAAGTAAAATTGCGGTCCAGGAATTGACGGTTCAGGAAGCGCGCGAAATTGAACCGGTGTTATCTGATAAATTAATTGCGGCTTATATGGTCGAGGATGCATCGATCGACCCGTTCAGGCTGTCTCTGGAAAATGTTGCCCAGTCAATCGATCTGGGCTGTACCCTTTTGCTTCATATGCAGGCAACGGGTTTTACCAAAAATAACAATCGGGTTCAGGTCGCCCATTTTTTCAGCGACAAACTGGGCGAATCCATCACCATCGAGGCCGAGCAGGTAGTGAACGCTACCGGGGCCTGGGCCGCTGAGGTTGCGGCGCTGGCCGGCGCGCATATCGAGGTCCTTTACTCCAAAGGCAGCCTGCTGATTACCGATGAGCGCATTTCTTACCGGGTGCTGAATCGGTTGAGGCATTCCTCGGATGCCGACATTCTGGTTCCTGGTGGCACGGTTTCCATTCTTGGCACGACATCTGTCCGCCTGGATTCTTTGGAGGATATCCGCCCCACAATTCCGGAGATCGACCACCTCATTGATACCGCGGCCGCCATGGTGCCTTCCCTAACCGCAACCCGCTTTATTCGTGCATACGCAGGTGTGCGGCCTCTTGTCGGTTCCAAATCCCTAGAGGACGGACGCGCTTTGAGCCGCGGTTTTGCCCTCATAGATCACAGCGATGAGGGCCTGGAAAATTTTATTTCTATTGTGGGCGGTAAACTGACCACCTACCGAATGATGGCGGAACAAACATCTGACCTGGTTTGCCGCCGGCTGGGAATTGACCGGCCCTGCCTGACGCGGCTTCAGCCTCTGCCGCCTCACGCTGATTGTAAATGGACGACAGCCGGCCTGGCCCCCAGGCTCTGGCTGAATCAACGGGACAATGACGACCTGTTGCTATGTGAGTGTGAAATGGTACCCAAAAGTGTGGTTAACGCAATCATTGAAATGCTTGGTCACCAGAAACTGACACCTGACCTGTATGCGATCGGACGTCGCAGCCGCATCGGTAAGGGGACCTGCCAGGGCGCCTTTTGCGGTATTCGGATTTCCGCCTATATGTATGATAACGGCCAACTGGTTTCAGACCAGGGCTTGAATGACCTTAAAGCGTTTTTAAGCTCGCGCTGGAGGGGTATGCGACCCATGCTCTGGGATGTTGCCCTGATTCAGGAGGAGTTACAGGAGGCGGTGCATTGCGGTCTATTCGGTCTAGAGTTGACCTAATTTATGATGTGTGCGTCATCGGCAGTGGTATGAGCGGTATGGCGGCAACGCTTTTTGCCGCCAACCGTGGTTTGACTGTGCTGCAGGTTGGTAGTGCCGGCGAAATTTTATTTGCCAGCGGTCTCCTGGATTTACTCGGAATTCATCCGATTGAGAAAAAGAAATCATGGCGCGACCCCTGGGCAGGCCTCAGGGCCCTATCGCGTGATTTGCCGCAGCATCCTTATGCCCGCATAAATCAGGCCGACATCCGGGCTGGCTTTGAAGAACTGGTGGCCTTTTTGAACGCCAAAGGACTTGCTTATAAGCACTATAAAAGGCGTAATCAGGAAGTTGTCACGTCCATGGGAACCACCAAACTGAGCTATTGCCTGCCCCAGACGATGTGGAACGGTGCCGAGGCTTTCAGAAAGAAAACACCTTGCCTGGTGGTTGATTTTAAAGGATTAAAAGGTTTCAGCGCCTATCAAATTACTCAAACATTGGCAGATAAATGGCCGAACATGCGGTTCCTGCAACTTGAATTTCCGGGACTGCAAGCCACCAATGAGGTCCATTCCGAGCGGTTGGCCCGGCTGTTAGAGTTTCGGCCGCACCGCCTGAAACTGGCCAAACTGATCCGGCCCCATCTAAAGAAGGCCGGCATAGTGGGCTTTCCGACCATACTGGGTATAAACGGCAGTTGGGAGGTGATGGCAGATCTGGAAGAACACCTCGGGTGTCCGGTATTTGAAATTCCCTCCATGCCGCCCTCGGCGGCGGGGCTGCGCTTAAAAGAGACATTCGAACAGCATCTACCATCAAAAGGGGTCAATCTGATCTTTCATAAGCAGGTATTGAAGGCTCGTCGTGACAAAAAGGGCTTTTTCATCCTGGATGTCGGTTATACCGAAAAAGAATGCACAGCTCGATCCCGGGCCGTCGTTCTCGCCACCGGTCGATTTATCGGCGGGGGCCTGCATGCTGGCCGCAATGGTGTTTGCGAAACCCTGTTTAATCTGCCGGTAGTCCAACCGGAAAACAGGGCCCTATGGCATCGCCAGGATTTTTTGGATCCCGGTGGCCACCCCATCAATCGTGCCGGACTGGAAGTTGATACTTGTTTTCGCCCCTTGAATCGCAAGGGTCGGCCGACGAGTGAAAACCTGTATGCCGTGGGATCCATCCTGGCCCACCACGATTGGATGCGCATGAAATGCGGTTCGGGCCTGGCGATTGCAACCGCTTATGCCGCAGTGAACGCTCTCGTATCTTAGGGATGGTTTCTAGTCAATTTCCGCTTTGCTCATTTTTTTTCTGCCCGTCTTAGATTTTTTCCTGCCAAGCTTTTCGATTCTTTCATCCACATCCAGGGACATGATCACAGTTCGTTGTCCTCTTTCGGCCGCCTTGATGCCGGTGGCTGCCGCCACCGAAGTTTTTCCAATCCCGCCCTTTCCGGCAAAAAATATAATTCTCAATTTGGTCCTCCTGATCGGTTTTTTCTATAACCAATATTTATTCGAACATGACCCGATAGCGAATTAAGATATTATTCACCGCAGAGCCGCTGGGGTCGCAGAGGATTGATTTTCTTTGTCTGATTTCTTGAGAGGAGAAATCAGACATAACTATACCATAGCGTACTGAACTGTTTTGGCGGTGCGCGCCATACGGTTCATATACTCCTGGCGGGCTGTTGCCCGCGCGAGCTTGCCGGAAGTTGTCCGGGGTAACGTATGGCACGACACCAGTTCAATTTTGCAGTCGATGCCAATTTTCCGGCGGATAAGTCCCCTTATCCGCAGCTGCACTTCGGTTTTTTCTGTTTTTTCAGGCTTGCGGCACTGGAGCAACAGGACCGCCGCATTCATTCCATCGATACCCGTTACGGCGATGGCCGCAGCGTCTCCTGTTCTCACTTGGGGATGCTGTTGCGCGATGCTTTCAATATCCTGGGGCCACACGCTGCGGCCATTGATGACAAGCAGGTCCTTTTCACGTCCGGTGATAAATATATTGTTGCCGGCAAGATAGGCAATATCTCCCGTATTCAGCCAGCCGTCATCGGACAGCACTTCCCTGGTGGCTGTTTCATTGCCGAAATAGCCGCTCATGACACTCGGCCCCCGAACATACAGGCTGCCGACATGGCGCTCCGGAAGCACGCGACCGTGTTCATTTCGCACCTGGATATCGTATCCCGGCATGGGTGCACCGCAACTGACAAAATGTTTCGCGGGACCCGCTGGATCAGTCGGATCGGCTTTGAGTTCAGCCGCCAGCAGTTCAGGATCAACATGATCTATTGTCAATCCCTGTCCCTGCTGGGAGAAACTGACGGCCAGTGAACATTCAGCCATGCCGTATCCGATCACAAGAGCCTTTTCATTGAAACCGGCCGGGGCCAGGGCATCGGTAAATTGGATCATGGTTTCGGGATTGATTGTTTCCGAGCCGACTGCCGCCAACCGCCAGGCACTGAGGTCGAGTTCCATGATGTCTTTGGGTCGCAAGCGTTGCCGGCACAATTGATACCCGAGGGCCGAGCCGAAGGAAATGGTGGCCCGGTTCTGCGACATCAACTTCAGCCAAAGCCGCGGTCGCATGGCAAAATCACGGGGACTCAAATAATCCACCGATATCTGCGATGCCATCGGCGCCAGCACCATTCCGACCAGCCCCATATCATGGTAGAAGGGCAGCCAGGAAACGGCCCGGTCGTTGTCCTGGACCCGGGTTACCAGTCCGATTAGATTTGACAGATTGTTCATCACGGTTTTCTGGCTGATCATAACCCCGCGGGGAAATTGGGTACTTCCCGATGTAAATTGGAGATAGGCCAATTCGTCTGATCCGGAAGGGTTGAGCTCAACCGCTTCTTCAGGCAGATGGATAAAGGCTTTGGTGCCGCCGTAAAAACTAAGATCCAGGCTGGCGGCGGCTCTCATCAGATAAGGCAAGTAGGATTCCGATGCGATGGCAATTTCTGCCTTACAGGCATGCAGAAGGCGTCGCAGCTGCACGGTATAGTCCTGGCGGTTTCCCAGTTGGATGGGCGCCGGCAGCGGCACCGGTACCAGACCGGCATACTGGCAGGCAAAGAAATAGCGCATGAAGTCCGGATGGGTATCGGCCACCAATGCCACCCGCGCACCCCGCCGGGGCCCCAGCCCCAGCAAGCGGCAGGCTAATGATTTGGCCTCTTTTTGAAGTTTTTTGTACGGCAGCACTGCAGATAATTTACCGGTACCGTCATAAAAATTATAGCCGGTCTTGCCTCTGGCCGCGTAGTCGAGAGCCTGCGCCAGGTTGGTAAAATCTCCCTTTCGCAGGGGCATATCATTTTTAGTTGGCGTGGATTCCATAATAGAATATACCTCGGGGAACATATTCGCAATTGTCCCGGATTTCGGGTTCCGTCCAGCTTGAAATAGCCGCTAAAAAACATCAGGTTATTAAAATTTTTATAATCAAAATGTTTTAATAATAAATATATTATTATTCAATTAGTTCAATTGTCAAGTAATTTATTCAAATTGTGAATGCTTAACCGTTGGCCTGTTGATATATCTATAAATTTCAGATTGATATCTTAATTGAAAGAGGATGGCGAAATTTGGTACCAAACAGGGGAGCTGATAGCAATATCAAGGCAAATCGCTCAATATCGAGCACACATCCAATAGCCTATTGACTCGGTTTTAATTTATCAATGAGATCTACCAGGGTCCCGGGGGCACCAACATTGCCGGGGAAAACAATATAGACTAAGTCCGGATAACGACTCTCATTGCCAAGCCTCCATACCGGAACACCCGGTAGGATCTGTCCGCAAACCATGGCTTTTTCGACCTTCAACGCATCCGTTGCTACATCACTTGAGGTAATGCCTCCTTTGGATATTATATAGCGGGGAGTGGCTGAAATTTTATCTAATATGCTGACCAGGCCCTGCGAGATGCTTTGCCCGATAGACAGGCTGCTCTCGGTATCCTTGCCTGTCACCAGTTGACGGCTGGTATAGATCACCACATCCTTGCCTTTCTTTAGCGCATGATCGGATTTTTGCGCTGCACGCTCTATTTCATTCCTGCGACGCTTTTCATCGACCAGGGCCTCAACCCTGATTTCAGACCGGGTAATATTCGGTTGCGATAAAAGCTTTTCAAGCTGTCCGGAGGTGCGGGGGACGTAAGAGCCGACGATGATTAAACCGCCTCCGGTCTCAGACAGGTTCAGATCCGAGGCGGTTAGCAATGCGCGAGGCGTCAGGCCGGAACGAACCTGAACAAAGGAAGCAGCAGTTCGATAAAGAAATTTTTTCCCCTGTTCCTCAGCACTTAGCAACCCTAGGATAAAGACTTCAAGATCGCGATAACTGGCGGCGTCAACCACACAGATGCCGCCTTGCGGCAATTGAGACAGAGCAGATGATACTCGCTCCGGTCCGCCTTCACGAAGATCTTTGATTAGAACCGGGTGCACGTCCTCCGCTGCAATCCTCCCGCCGGTTTTTTCCGCCACCCACTGGCATAAATTCGATGATTGGTAGCCAAACGCGTGATCTTTTGCAAACTCGGTTTGGGCAGCCGGTACCATCCAACCCCCTTCATCCACGTAATGGACACCATCAATGGTATATCTTCCGCCTTCAGGAAAAAATGGTATGATAATCCATCCGTCAAAATTCTTTTCTAATGCCTTGGCCAGTGCATCCACTTCACCGGGAAAATGTCCCCGCAACGTTGAGTCACTGCGGCTCACCACAACAAATTGACAATTTACCTGCCGGGCGGCTTCATTCAAATTCCGGCCGATCTCCGCATTGATAGATTGAGCAATATCCAAGGTAAAGCTGCGCGAATTGGTCAATATATCTATAACCATGCCGAACATGACGGGTGATGAACTGGCAAGAGAGCTGATACGTATAAGACCTGAGATCCCGGTTATACTTTGCACCGGTTACAGCGCCCGGATCAATCCGCAACCGGCAGCGGCTATGGGTATCCGATCATTTGTATCAAAGCCAGTGCTTAAAAAGGATATTGCTGAAACCATTCGAAATGTTTTAGAGGGGGATTGATATTAAAACTCCTAAACTCATTTTTTACTATGAAGAAATCTTACTTTAGTATTTTGTTGGGCAATACACAGTTCTGCGGCATTTCCGATTTGGGCATTTGTATAATATTAAAGATTTGCACCTGCATTATGCAATTTGGTTCTTCGAGCACACAGGCAAGCATTGTTCTAGTACGCTTCACTTCACTATACAACTTCAAGGACGATCACGTACGAGGCTATTCGGAAAAATCGGGCCGGTTGATAATTGGAGATTTTACTCCTTTTGAGCAGGGCGTTCGTACTTGCCGGTAAGATGCTCGAACTCAATACACCACACCATAGAGGCCCCCACGGCCTTGTCCGGATACTGCCAGGCATCGTTTTTGGGAAAATACTGCACCATAATGGCCTTCAGGGCGGCCAGCTTTTCAACTGGATCGTCAACCATACGGACCCGGCCGAAACCTACCACGCTGGAATAGGCTACCGAGCAATCTTCGGGATGATCGGCGGGCAGAAGCTGAATGTCTTTGATGACGTTGAAAGAGACCTTGGGGTTCTTCGCCAGCACCTTTAGTTTGAAGCCCTTCTTGGCAGAGTGAATGTAGATCAATCCGTATCACATTATATCTTCAGTGACCGCCGGATGTACCGGTTAATTCCGAAACTTGGTTGAGTATAATACGCTGCTTAAATAAATTATTTGCAAATACCATCTTAGCGGGCATCGCGAACTTCGATCTTCTTCTCAATAGTTATTCCCAATTGGGCAAGTTCCTGGAAGCAATAACGGCGCGCATCGGCATGGAGCTGTTCGGGGACAAACAACCCCTTTGCCGTAAAGGCTTCATCCACCATCATTTTCACAAAAACCGAACCACACTGCCCCGTTATATAGGCTTCATGGCTTAGACCGCTTGTTTCAAAGGCTTCTACCAGGCCCGGTGCATTGACATTACTGTCGATTCGCATGGGCTTTGCGTCTTTGTAACCATCGACCCGCACCAGAAATGCGCCTTCTTCCATGACCAATCCCTCATCGAGAATGGCCTTGATTTCATCCGGAAACTTCGGGGCCGGCGGACACAGTTGGAGAACCAGGTCCATCGGAACAATGTCGGTACCCTTGACGTTTACGGGTTCCTTTGACAGCAGCCCCAGTTGATAAAGAGATTCGGAAAGCTCTACATGGGGGCCGCCATATTTAAACTCGACGTTTTTAACGCCTTTGAGAACCTTATCGGCCAGCAATCCCATGGTGACCGGCTCATCATGTTCATGATCGACCATGCGAATCTGCTTATCGATTCCGCTGAATTTCATCATCACCGGGCGACTGAAGGGCTTGTCTTTTATGATTTTACCGTTTTCAAATCGAAACGTATCATATGCCATATCCCCAAAGGCCACTTCCGGCGACCACCAGAATGGTGTGTAACGCTTGGCCCATACGCCCTCGTAGATATAAATGCCAATATGATCACAGGAATCCATCTCATCCACGGATTCGCGCGCGATGATATTGGCCAGACCGGGCGAAGATCCGCAGCCGACCATTGCCGTAATCTTCTTTGCTTCAAATTTCTCATGCCATTGTGAAAAAATCAGCTCATAGCTTTCAACAAAACCAATATCTTCCATTGGGCCTGCCATATCCAGATAGGAAGCATTTACCGCCAGGGCAGCCTCCATGATGATCAGGTCATACTGCAGCGGCAACCCATTTACGATCAAGTCACAGCCGTCAGCGGCCTTGATGACATTATTTAGGTCCTTGGCGTCAAGCCTTAAGGCGGTTGCATTTTTCAGTGAACGGCTAAGTTTTTCCGCAGCCTGGATATCATAGTCCGCACAAATAATTTCAGATACCCCCGGATGTTCATCCATTCGTCTCGCAATGGTACTGCCCTGGGCACCCACGCCGATAATTATAAGTTTCTTCATTCTATCCCCTTTATGGGACGGGCTTGAAAGTTAAAATAGGGAGGCCGCATATCCCGACCTCCCTTTTAGCATTATTCAGGCGCATTGCTCCTTAAGGCCAATCCAGACCCAAGGATATAAATCCGCGCTTGACCCTTTAATGGGATTTTGCCCGGGTCCACGCCTCATCCATTATACGGTTGTCCTTGCCCAGGTCCTTGGTGAAAAACAGGGTTTTCATGACCTCGGGCGGAGGCCAGACACCCGGATTTTCCAAATCTTCTTTGTTCAGGTAAGGTTTGGCCGCATCATTGGGCGTGGCAAAATGGTTGAAGTTGGAAAGCGACGCATTGACTTTGGGATCCAGTATCCAGTTGATCCATTTATGTGCGGCATCCGCGTTGGGAGCCTTGGCCGGGATACACATGGAATCCAACCAAACCTCACTACCTTCTTTGGGCACCACGAAACCAAGGTTTTTCGGATCCTCGGCAATGGCCTGGATGGCATCCCCGTTATACACAATGGCTGCAGAAGCAGCTCCGGCAACGACATCGTTTTTCCCTCCGACACCACCTTTAAACCCCAAACAGCTTTGGCGTTTCTTGGTCTGGACCAGCAAATCAGATGCGGCCTTGAGTTCATTTGGTACAATACTGTTAAAATCGTATCCAAGGTAAAGCAAAGCGATACCCATCATTTCCCGCACGGAGTCGATCAGCGCAAACGGTCCCGGGTCTTTTTTAGGATCGAAAACAATGGCCCAGCTCTTGACATCGTCCGCTTTGATTCTGTCCTTGCGATACATCAGGCCCACGGTTCCCCATTGATAGCCGACTGAATATTTGTTGCCGGGATCAAAGGTGGTCTGCTGAAATTTAGTGCCCAGATTCTTTAGGTTGGGGATCTTGGAATGATCCAGGGGTTGAACCAGTTTCAGATTAATCAAGCTGGGCATGATATAATCCGATGGGACGATGAGGTCATATTGGGCAACCCCACCGGCCTGCAGTTTGGCCATCATATCTTCGTTGGATTCGTAAAGATCCAACCGCACTTTGATCCCCGTGGCCTTTTCAAAGTCTTTGGGCATGTTCTCTTCATCCATATATTCAGACCAGATGAAAATCTTGAGCTCCTTTTCGGCCGCAAAAACTGTTCCGCCCAAAACAATCGACAAGGCCACCAATACGTAAATAAATTTTTTCATTATTTCCTCCTTTCCGTTGCTTCAATTGAACGAAAATGCTCAATTGAAAATTTGACTATCATTTGCGGGTGAATCGTTCCATACCGAAAACCATGATAACGGTAATCAACACCACCAGGGTGGACAGGGCATGGATCTGGGGGGTGACCCCCCGCCGGACGGCCGCAAAAATGAACAGCGGCAATGTGACGGAATCGGGTCCGGCCGTGAAAAAGCTGATCACAAAATCATCCAGGGAAAGGGTAAAGGCCAGCATGGCGCCGGCCACAATCCCCGGCAGCAGCAGCGGAAGCGTCACCCGCAGCATCAAATACGGTGTGCTGGCAGAAAGATCCCGGGCCGCCTCTTCGACATCCCGGCCAATGCCCACCAGCCGGCTGCGCACCACCAACGCTACAAAAGAAATTTGAAATGTGATGTGCCCGATAATCATGTTGAACAGCCCCGGCTCAAAGACGGATGAAGCAAAACGCAAAAGCCCGAAGGCCACCACCAATGCGGCTGCCAGAATGATGTCCGGAATCACCACCGGGATGTGCAAAACTAGGTCCAGGAAGGTGTTGGCTTTCCTGCCCCAGGGGAAACGGTCCATGCCGATGGCCAGGATCGTTCCCAGAATAGTGGCCACAATTGTTGAGACCACTGCCAACACCAGTGTATTCCAGGCAGCCTCCAGGATAAATTCATTGCTGAACAGCTTGATATACCAGTCCAGGGTAAAGCCGCGCCAAACCAGTCCGTAGCGCGTAGCGTTGACCGAGAAGACGGCCACGGCCAGCAGCGGAAGATAGAGAAATCCAACGGTAACCAGTGCCATGACGGTAATCAAGGGGTTAGACTTTCTCATACGAATTCAATCTCTTTGCTTCTGCGCCGATAAAACTGAAGACTGATCATGGTCAAAACCATCAGGCCCATGCTGATAGCCGCACCAAACGGCCAGTCACGACTGGCACCGAATTGTTGTTGAATGAGATTTCCCACCAGCATATATTTGGACCCACCCAGCAGGTCCGGAACAACAAACATACCCATGGCCGGCACAAATGTTAAAATTATGCCCACCGAAAGCCCCGGTAAGGTCTGGGGTAAAATAGCCTGCATGAAAACCCTCACCTTAGAGGCGTACAGGTCCTGGGCAGCCTCGACAAGGGTCCAGTCCAGGCGCTCGACACTTGCATAAAGGGGCAAGGTCACAAACGGAAGATACATGGAGACCATACCCAGGTATACCGCAAAGGAATTTGGATAAAGCGGGGAACCAGCGGGTATAAAGCCGAAAAAAGATGCCAGTTTGGCCAGGGGAAGCTCCGGCGCCAGAATCAAAAACCAGGCATAGGTTCGAATGACCATATTGGTCCAGAATGGGATAATCACCAGGGTGAGCCAAAAATAGCGTTTACGCTCGGGCCGGGCACTAATAAAAAAGCTTAGCGGATAGGAAAGAACCACGGAAATCAACGTCGTTATAAAAGCGACCCACACGGAACGAAATACGATCATAATATAGTCTGCGGTCCACCCGAACAAACTGAAACCGGACAGACGCTTATAATTTTCTATTGTAAAAACCCACTCGAGCTGTCCATAAGCTCCCCGCGTGGCAAAACTGACCACAATCAGAACCAATCCCGGCAACACCAGAAATGCCATCAGCCAAAGCATTCCGGCCCCCAGGAAAAAAAGCCCCCTTTTGGTGAGATTTTGCTGGGTTGTCAGTTCACCATACCAGACGAGTAACTTATTCATCCAAGATCACCAAACCTTCCGGTGGAAGCTCCAGCCAGACTTCCTCACCGGGCTCATAATTGTGTAGGGCTGTGGTGCGCACTCGCAAAGGCCCCGGATCACACCACAGATCAAGGTTTGTCCCCCGATAGATGGCTTCACGGACATGAACCTTAACGCCATTTTTTTGCGGCGGATCGGCCGTAATTCGAATCCGTTCGGGCCGAATCGCCACCGGGCCGCGATCCCATGTTGGATTAGCGTTTAAGTGAAAAAAACCGATGTCGGTTTCAACACCTTCGTTTAACCGTCGGCCCTGAATTAAATTGGCGGCACCCAAAAATTCAGCCACAAAACGGGTCTTGGGATGCTCATAAACCTCCTTGGGGGTGCCGAACTGTATGATGCGGCCCTCGCTCATAACAGCCAGGCGGTCAGAAACCACCAGTGCCTCGGCCTGGTCGTGGGTTACCAGAATAAATGTTTGACCCAATTTGCGCTGCAGCCGCCGCAGTTCAACTTGAACCTGAGCCCGCAGTCTGGCATCCAGGGCGGACATGGGCTCATCCAGCAACAATACCTCGGGTTCATTGACCAATGCCCGGCCCAGGGCCACCCGTTGCTGCTGGCCCCCGGATAATTGATGGGGGAAGCGGTCAGCCATTTCCTGCAAGCCCAGCATTTCCAGCCGGCGGTTGACCCGGCTTTTTACTTCATCCTGGGGAAACTTGCGGGCACGCAAACCAAATGCGACATTTTCGAAGATATTAAGATGGGGAAAAAGGGCATAACTTTGAAATACCGTGTTCACCTGGCGTTTGGTGGCCGGCAGTGATGTGATATCCTGACCACCTAAAATTACCCGACCGGAATCGGGAAGTTCCAAACCGGCAACGATGCGCAGCAGTGTGGTTTTGCCGCAGCCGGAAGGTCCCAGAAGGGTAAAAAATTCACCTTCCTGGACATCCAGGGAAACAGACGCCAAAGCCTGCACATCCGCAAACCGTTTATCAATGTCTTTAACGGATAAACCCTTCTCTTTTTTGGAGTTCATTTGCCTATCTCCAAAATCCTTCTTTGGAATCCGGTTGCAATAATTTTTCCCTCAAGCCTTCAATCTTTAATCATCAATTTCATTATTGATCAACCTAAATATCCGGGGGTGCGCGGAACACGGACCGCGTCATTGAGAATGTTGACTGCCAGTTGATAGCGCTTATCCCCGGGGGCGCCCGCGGGGATGCGTTGTTTCATCTGGATACTCCGCTGGCTGCGCGAGATTTTATCGGCTTCTTTAAAAACCAGGGCGCCAAAATGGCACTCGGCAACACAAGCCGGGTTGCCGCCGCACAGATCACATTTATAGGCTTTTCCGGATCCATATTGCTCGATCATGCCGTAGGGACATGCAGCCACACAGTCACCGCAACCATTGCACTTGGGAACATCGACGGCCACAACACCTCTCTCGTTTTTATAAATCGCCTCTTCGGGACAGGCTTCCAGACAATCCGGTTTGGGGCATTGAAAACAAATACTCGGCACCGAGTATCCTTCGAGGGGAAAGTTGTTGATTTTGAGGCGCGCCTTGGAGGGCATGAACATTCCCTCTTTGACGGCAGCGCACACGTAGGTGCAGCGATTGCAACCGGTACAGCGATTGGGTACTGCCAAAAGATGTTTCTCCATGAATTGCCTCCATCTTTAATTAAATCCGAAGCACGAATTTCGAATTTTTAAACTAAAATAACGTTTGTCTTATTAAAATTATTTTAAGTATCCTGCAAATTAAGTTCTCGCAGCTTCTCTACACTGGGTCGCCCGTCCTCATCCCAACCGCGCAGGTGGTAGTAAAGCGCTTTCATTTCTTCCAGGTTTTCCGGACTCAAAACCCTGCCGTCGTGGGGCCCGTCTTTAAGTGCATGCTTGGTAATTTTTTCAGACAGGGTATCGTCTGCTGCAGTAAAACCGGCGTTGAGATTAAACAGCCGGATCAGGTTCCATATCCTCTCCCCGGCCTTGTCCAGGTCTTGCGCCGAAACCTGCCGGCCCAGGCCGGCCGTCAGCATGTCGGCCATCACCGTGGTATCTAATGACCCCCAGAAATCACAGAAGCACATCGACCATTTGGCTGCATTGCGGTTTTGTTCATCGATCACATCCCTTGCCATGACCTTGAGTTTAAAGGGATCATCGGCAAAAATGGTAAATGCTCTCAAATGACAGGCGCCGCGTTCGCTGGTGGCGTATGCCAGGCCCATGCCGTAGCTGCCCCGGGGATCATAGCCCGGCATCTCTAATCCTTTGGAATGGGCTGCTTTTTCTGGCGCACCGTACTTTTTCGCCAATCGGGCTGCCCCCAGGGCCAGATCCTGTCCGCGGGGGGAGGATAAGTTCGCAATTTCAGAAACAACTTTTAAATATTCATCAGTCTGGCCGAACGCCAGCCCGAAATCCTGAACTCCTGATTCGCTCAGTTCCATGGCCAGCCCGATGGTGCCGCCGGCAGACATAGTGTCCAGTCCCAGATCATCGCAAAGCCGATTGAACCGTATGATCTGCTCCATGTCGCTTATCTCGCAATTCGATCCGCCCAGGCACAGGGTCTCGTATTCCGGCCCCTCCATCTGAACACCATTGACCGATGTAAAATTTCCGCAGCCCAGGGGGCAGGAAGCACAGGCGCGATCGCCAATTTTCACCGCATTGATGGCCTCGGAATCAAGTCCGTGGCGATTGGGGTTGACACCGGCGGTATAGTTGCGGGTGGGATGGATGCCGATTTCATTGGTCACATCGATCAACATGGGAGTACCGTCATTTTTGGCCCACAGGTTTTCAGCGGTTAGCAAATTGGATTCTTTATACAGGCTAATTTTTTCATAAAACACACCCAGATTTTCCACCTGGACACCGCCGGTACCCCTGCAGGCAATGGCCTTGAGGTTTTTAGCGCCAAACAACGCTCCGGCTCCGCCGCGGCCCATCTGACGATAGGCATCCGATCCGATACAGGCATAGGTCACAAGATTTTCACCGGCCGGACCGATGCAAAGGCTTTTGATCCCATGGCCCATTTCCCCGGCCAGCCATTGTTCAGTTTCAAAGATCCCTTTTCCCCGGCTGGGTTTCGCGTCTTCAAGACTTACCTTGTCGTCCTCAATCCGCAGATATACCGGATGTTCGGCTTTGCCGGTGATAACGATACCGTCATAGCCGGCAAATTTAAGCTCCGGCCCGAAGGCGCCGCCCACATTGGTCTCGAAAATAGTTCCGGTATGGGGCGACTTGGAAACCAGGCAGGTGCGTGATGCCGTGGGTGCGAGGGTGCCGCAAAGGGGACCGGTCATGATTACCAGGGCGTTATCGGCAGATAATGGGTCGGTTTTGGGGCCCACATTTTCGTAAAAATATTTGACCGCCAAACCCCAGCCGCCGATATAGTCCTTCAGCCATTCTTTGTTAATGGATTTGGGCCGGATCTCTTGGGCAGTTAAATCGACATGCAGGACCTGCCCGGCATAAAGGTTCATCGGAACAGGCCGTCGCGGTCGCTCGATGGTTTTGAAGACATCTTCGAGCCGGTTGAGGATTTCATCCAAGATTTCCTGGGGAACATTAAGAGCAGGCTCAATCCGAATGGTCTTGGCATTGGTCAAGGTGCCGGCTGTCAGCACACCGCGGGAAAAAAGACCGGATGCTACTTTATAGCCGATGCCATCGGTGGGAAACTCCATGCCGATTAACAACCCCAGGCCGCGGACATCGGCCAGGACGCCGGGATAGCGTTCTTGAAGTTGTCTCAGCCGGCTTAGCACATACTCACCTTTTGTTTTGGCCTGCCCGGCCAGATCTTCTTCCAGCAAAACGGTAATGGCCGCCAGTGCTGCTGAACAGGCCAGGGGATTGCCGCCGGTAGTCGTGGTGTGCATAAACGGGTTGGGCTCCATGCACTCCCAAATTTTGGCAGTCGAAAAAAAGGCCGACATGGGCACCACGCCGCCGCCCAGGGCCTTGCCCAGGCAGAGAATATCGGGCGCCACCTGCCAGTGATCAACACCAAATATCTCGCCGGTGCGCCCCATACCGGTTTGAACCTCATCCGCAATTAAAAGTACACCGTAATGGTTGCAGATCTCCCGCAGCCGCGGCCAATACTCATCGGGCGGTACCACTGCTCCGGCCTCACCCTGAACAGGTTCGGCCACCACCGCAGCGATTTCATCCCCCACCGCCCTGGCTGTTGCCAGAGCCTGTTCCACCGCATCGGCATCACCGAAGGGAACGTGTCGCACACCTTCTAACAGCGGTAACAACGGCTGGCGAAACATTTTTTTGCCCATCAAAGAAAGCGACCCCAGGGTTTTGCCATGAAAAGCCTTGAGCATGGAGATAAATCCCTTGCGGCCGGTGTAAAGCTTGGCCAGCTTCATAGCGCCTTCCACAGCTTCAGTTCCGGAATTGATAAAAAATCCATACTGGATCTTTCCCGGGGTTAACAAGGCGATGACCCGTGCAAGCTGGGCGCGCAGGGGGTCGAGCAATTCCTGGCTGTACTGGGGGGAGCGATCCAATTGGGCCTTCACCGCAGCAATAATTTTAGGATGCCGCATACCGTAGGAGTATATTCCGTAACCGCCGAGAGCATCCAATAGCTCTCGATCCAGCGCATCCACCAGTATCGAGCCCTTGCCGGTCCACTCCGTCATGGCAAAATTGGTGGCTTCTGTTACGGATTTGCGGTACTCCAAAAACCCTTTGTTTATGTGGTCGCGAAAGTTACGGACCGTTTTTCGCGCAATATCCTCTCGAGCTTCAAGGGGCGTTTGATCCGGCGGGGTGAGGATGGTGTCCACCATTTGCTGGGCCTCTTCCAAGGCTGTCTTTACATCCCGACCTTTATAATCGCTGGTGTAATCGTCCTCAAACTCAATCATGGGAGTATCTCCTTTGGTTCTCGATAAAAATTTTGAAGAATTTTTCAGTTTTGTATATTATCCATAACTAGACGAAAACGTTTCATCTTTTAACATGGATATCACAAGGTGTTTGGTATAATCGGCATACTTTTCAAATGGTTGCCCGCCAGACAAGAAATGCGAATGAAATTCCAAACCTTCTATCAGGGTAACAATCGTATCAGCCGCCATTTTGATATTATTTGCCTTTACGATGCCTTTTTGACAATAAAGCTCTAATTCATGCACCAGATAATCCCTAAAACGCTGTATCATCTTTTCGTATGCTTCTCGTATTTTCGCATTTCTGAAGCTAAGATAGCAAAAACCGAAATGCAGGCCGGGATCGAGGGTCCGGGACCATTCAAATGAAAAAATTGTGTCGATCATGAACTGAAATCGTTGTTCCAAATCCTGAATGTGGTCGAACTTTAGGAACTCCGGTGCTTCGTATTTTTCGATGAGAAAATCCGCCAGTGCGATGGTCAAGTTTTCTTTTGTTTTAAAATAATGGATTATCAGGCTGGGGTGGATATTCATGCGCTTGGCAATTTTGTTGATGGATGTCCCTTCAAACCCCTCCTGAATCAATACCTGATAATAATTTTCAAGGATTTCAGGCTTGCGTATTTCGGCATTTTGATAACTTCTTATAATATTTGATTTTTTAATGAGTTTCTCCAGAAAAAATTTGTTGAGAGGCGCTGATAGAGTCAATTCGCAGATGCTGCTACCGCTGTTATAACAAACAAAGATAGTACGCGTAATTGAAATTAATTGAATATTCATTTAATTTATCTTGAATCCAAAGTCAATAACAATTATGATGGAGCCAAAAATGATTCATTCGTATCGTTGATTTGTTAAGGAGGTCATGATGTCAGAACAAAAAAAATTACCCAAAACGATCGTAAATTCCTGGAATGAGTGGGATCCGCTAAAGCACATAATTGTCGGTCGTGCCGATGGGACCATGGTTCAGGCTCCGGAACCGGCCACAGAACGTGACTGGCCGGATCATGGATTTCCACTGGGTACCTACGGTCCTTTACCAAAGGAAATGGAAGCCAGGGCCAACGAGCAGCTGGATAATTTTGCCAAGCTATTGGAGAGCCGGGGAATCCGTGTAGACCGGCCGACGCCATTGGATTTCAGCCAGGAAGTGCGAACCCCTGACTGGGTGCAGAAATCCATGTTTGGTTGTATGCCGCCAAGGGATCTTCTTCTAACCGTTGGCAATGAAATTCTGGAAGCCACCATGTCCCAGCGAAGCCGCTGGCACGAGTATCTCTGCTATCGCCCGTTACTGGAGCGGTATTTCAAAGAAGATCCCTTTTTCAAATGGGAGTCGGCACCCAAACCGAGGTTGACGGATGAAACCTACAAAAAAGACTACTGGCGCAAATGGGAGAAGAAGAGTAAAGAAGAAAAAGAAAAAGCAATCTATGAACACGATTGGATTTTGACGGAAAAAGAGCCGTGTTTTGATGCCGCTGATATTGGGCGTGCCGGAAAGGACCTGTTTGTTTATAATTCGTCGGTGACCAACAAAGCTGGAATTGAATGGTTGAAGCGACATTTTTCCAACCATTGCATTCACACTATTTGGTTTTATGAGGAGAATGGATTTCACATCGACGCCACTTTTGTTTTACTGCGCCCGGGGCTTGCGCTTTCAAATCCCACGCGAATACCGCTCACACCGAACATGCTCGAATTCTTTAAAAAGAACGATTGGCAAGTCGTCCCATGCGCCAAGCCGGCTCTGGATGATTATCCGCCGCTGTCATTTTGCAGCAAGTGGCTATCCATGAATACGCTTGTGCTGGATCCGAAAACCATTTGTGTGGATGCCCAGGAAAAAGACCAGATGGAACAATTCGACAGGCTGGGTTTTGAAGTAATTCCGGTCGAGTTTGCGGATGTGAGTGCCTTTGGCGGTGGTTTGCATTGCGCCACGGCCGATGTTTACCGGGAGGGGACTTGCGAGGACTACTTCCCCAGCCAAATCGAAGGCTTCTAAAAAATGATTACAAAACTTCATCTTTTGTCCGTGTGCTGCGTTACGAAACGGTGAAAAATGCTCACGTACTTCGTGTACGCTCCGCTTTTTAACCGTTTCGTGCCTTGCTCACGAACAAAATCTAAAATTTTGTAATCATTTTTAGAATATCCCAATGAGGATCTAAACCTTTTTGGCCGAAAATTTATTTTTTGGAGTACTAAAATTACGATCACCGGTCACCTGTATTTTTAATTTGTTAATAGTTACAGGGTATCTAAGATACGAACTACTTTCTAATAACACATAACCGATAACGATTAACTGTCGGCCGCCAGGTCGATCCAGGGGGTGGGTAATGGGACAATTATCAAACGAGCAATTACTTAAACTAAGATCCGATTATATTTCCGGCGGTGTCGGCACCGTAACCACTCAATTTGTCGAGTCCGCTCAAGGAGCTATTCTGCGCGATGTCGAAGGCAGGGAATACATTGACTTTGCCGGTGGTATCGCCGTGATGAATATCGGTCACAGCCATCCGAAAGTGGTTTCCGCCATTAAGGAGCAGGCCGAAAAGTTAACCCACACCTGTTTCATGGTAAACCCTTATGAATCGGCCGTAAGGTTGGCGCAAAAACTTTGCCAAATCACACCGGGGGATTTCCCCAAAAAGGTAGCGTTTTTAAACAGTGGGGCCGAGGCGGTTGAAAATGCCGTGAAAATTGCACGCTACTATACCAATCGGCCGGCCATTCTCGTTTTTGAGAACGCCTATCACGGCCGCACCTTGCTCACCATGACGATGACCAGCAAGGTGAAGCCCTATAAATGGAAATTCGGTCCTTTTGCACCGGAAATCTACCGCATGCCGTTTGGTGACGTGGTTGGCCCCGATAAACTCAAAGATGTTTTCATCAAACAAATTGATCCGGAGTCTCTGGCGGCAGTGGTGGTTGAACCGGTGCAGGGTGAAGGCGGTTTTATTGCACCTCCCCCGGGTTATTTCCAGGAACTGGCAAAGATTTGCAAAGACAATGGCATCCTTTTCGTTGCCGATGAAATTCAAAGTGGTATGGGACGAACCGGTAAAATGTTTGCCATTGAGCACTGGGGCGTCGAGCCTGATTTAATTACAGTTGCCAAAAGTCTGGCAGCCGGGATGCCGCTGGCGGCGGTTGTCGGTAAAGCCGAAATTATGGATTCCGTGCACGCCTGGGGGCTGGGCGGAACCTACGGCGGTAATCCGGTGGCCTGCGCAGCCGCCCTGGCGGTGCTGGATGTCTTCGAAGAAGAAAACATGCTGGCCAAATCCATCGTCCTGGGAGAAAAGCTAAAAGCTCGCTTTGAAAAGTGGCAGAAGGATTTCAGCATTATCGGTGAAATCAGAGGTCTGGGTGCCATGCTGGGACTGGAATTCGTCAAGGGCGCAAGCAAAGAGCCGGCCGCTGATGAAGCCAAACAGCTGGCCGCCTATTGTCTCGATAAAGGGTTGCTGATCCTGGTTTGCGGAAGCTACGGCAACATTGTACGGGTTCTGGCCCCCTTTGTGATTACCGATGAGCAGCTGGAAAAAGGGCTCGCCATCTTGGAGGCCGGTCTGAGGGAGATTTCATAATTCTTGAAAGGAGTTTGTTATAATGGCCAATCGTAAAGAAGCCATACTACAGAAGTTGAGAGATCGGACACCGAAATCGGGTGAATACTGGGAGCAGTCCAAGGGCCTGGTTCCCGGCGGCTTGATAAGCGGGGCGCGTAAGATGGAGCCTTATCCGGTGTACGTCGAACGCGGCAAAGGCGCTTATACCTGGGATATCGACGGCAACCGCTATATTGATTGTGCCATGTCGTTCGGTGTTCACGTGCTGGGGCATGGGCCGGAGGCGGTCCTGAAAGCCCTGCATGAACAGTGTGAACGGGGGATGAGCTACGGCATGCCCCATACCCGGGAGGTCGAATTCACCAGGCGCTTAATCGAGTGTGTGCCCTGCGCCGAAATTGCCATGGTCTGCAACACGGGAACCGAGTCCACCATGCTGGCCTGGCGCCTCATGCGGGCGGCCACCAACAAGCCCATGATTGCCAAGTTTGAGGGCTGCTACCACGGATGGCATGACTACGCCCAGTGGAGCGTCTTCGCCGACCCGGAAACCATGGGGCCCGAGGACCGTCCCAATATGGCTCCCGGGTCCGCCGGCATCCCCGACGGCGCCAAAAACACCGTCCTGCTTTTGCCTTTTAACGATAGTGCTTTCGAGATGATCGAGGAGCACGCCCATGAGCTGGCCGGCGTGGCCATCGAGCCGGTTTTAGGCGGCGGGATGTTGACCGTCGACAGGGCCTTTCTGGAAAAACTGCGCGATGTTACCCGCAAAGCCGGTGTGCTGCTGCATTTCGATGAGGTAATCACCGGATTTCGCTTGGCCCTGGGCGGATGTCAGGAACTGACCGGTGTGCTGCCGGACGTGGCCACCTATGGCAAAATAATCGGTGGCGGGTTGCCAATCGGCGCGGTAGCATGTTCCAAAGACATGGTGGCCATCGCCCAGAAAACTGACGACGGATTCTCCGCTGCCGGGACTTTCAGCGGCAACCCGCTAACCCTGACCACCGGCGCGGCCATGCTGAAGTACCTCCAGGAAAACAGCGACATTTATCCCGACATGATGGCTAAAGGCGAATATCTGCGCAACGGTTTCAATGAATGGTGCGCTTCCCAGGGTTATCCCTTCTGCATGACCGGCATCGGTTCGATGTTCCAGATTCATGCCAAAGCCGACTTGCCGCGCCTACCTCGGGATTTGATCGGCCAGGACGGGGATGCGCTGGCTGAGCTGCAACTCCATTTCCGGTTGAACAAGGTACTTCTCCCATGGATGCATCTGGCATTTTTCTCCGCGGCCCACACCCAGCAAGATCTTGAGGAGATGCTGCGGGCGTTCAAGGCTTCGGTGGCAGGCGTTATGGAGGCAAGGTCTTGACCATACCCCCGTTAAAGGCTTAACGTTTATTTTTCGCTTTCTAACCTTAACGCCGGCATCCATATTATATACAGAACGACTTAAATCATTGCGCATACATACACAGCGAGTTGCAGGCTTTGCCGTTGTCGATAGCTTTAATCCGCCTACGGCGGGGTTGTTCATTGTCAACAATTTACCCTTAGAATAGGCAATTAATTGTGGCACTTTGTATAACCAAAGGAGGATGGCATGATATTTTTAAAAATCAATATGAACAGTAAAAATATTAATGTAGAAGATGTACCGGAGGAATATGCCGGTTTTGGGGGTCGTTGCCTATCCTCTGTATTAATAAACAATGAGGTGCCGGCGACATGTGATCCCCTTGGACCGGAAAACAAACTCATATTTGCACCCGGTTACCTGAGCGGAACGCCTTTAATAAATACCAGCCGACTTTCCATCGGTGCCAAAAGCCCGCTGACCGGCGGCATCAAGGAAAGCAACGTGGGCGGGACCGTGGCTGCCGATCTGGCGCATCTGGGAATCACGGCGCTGATAATTGAAGGAGCGGCACCCGCGGGTGAATATTACATTCTGAAGATTGATATTAACGGAGACGCCGAGTTAATTGATGCCGATCAACACAAGGGCCTGCGAACCTATGCGCTGGTGAAAAAATTAAAGCAAACCTATGGCTCCAAACACAGCATTACCTGTATCGGTCCGGCCGGCGAATTTCAACTGGCGGCGGCCTCCATCCAGACGACCGATGCCGACGGCCGGCCCTGCCGGGCAGCCGGTCGCGGAGGGCTGGGGGCGGTGATGGGGTCAAAGGGCCTAAGGGCAGTTGTGGTGGCTCAGGGCGGCAAAAGAGCCGATACTCTGAAAGACGCCGCCACATTCAAGGAGACAGCCAAAGCATACGCCCAGGCTGTTAAGGCAGACGAGTTCAGCGGTGAGCTGCTTCCCGAATTGGGCACGGCCCTCCTGGTCGAGCCCATCAATGCGGCCGGTGCTTTTCCAACCCGCAATGCCCGCAGCGGACAGTTTGAAAACGCCACCAAGATCAGCGGTGAAACCATGGCGGCTATGATCAAAGAGCGCGGCGGCAAAACCACCCACAAAGGCTGTGCAGGGTGCATCATCAATTGTTCCAATGAATTTGTTGACAAAGCCGGAGTCTATGTGACGTCCTCCCTTGAATACGAAACCATCTGGGCCATGGGCGGGATGATCGGCAATGACGACCTGGACGTTATTGCCAGGCTGGATTTTCTCTGTGACGATATCGGTCTTGATACCATGAGCACCGGGGTGGCCGTGGGGGTGGCCATGGATGCCGGATACCGGCAATTCGGCGATGGACAGGCCGCCATTGCAATGGTTGAAGAGGTTGCCGATGGTACCGACTTCGGCAAAATCCTCGGCAATGGCCCGGCGGCGGTGGGCAAGCATTTTAACCATGACCGGGTGCCGGTCATCAAAGGCCAGAGTATGGCGGCCTATGACCCCCGGACCATCCAGGGCATGGCCGTGACCTATGCCACCAGCCCCATGGGCGGGGACCATACGGCCGGCTGGGTGGTGGACCAGAACCTAACAGAATTCGGCGGCACCCTTGATCGGTTTTCGGCCGCAGGCCAGGTGGAAGCCTCCCGGAACACCCAAATACACATGGCGGCGGTCGACAGCGTCGGGATTTGCGATTTTGCTCAAACAGGATTGGCTACCCCGGAAGGCATTCAGAATGTATTCAAAATGATCACCGCTAAGTCCGGAAAACCATTTGGCGAAGATGATTGGTCGGGACTGGGGTTAAAAGTGCTGAAAGCAGAGCGGGAATTCAATAGCAGGGCCGGTTTTACCAACAGGGATGACAGGCTGCCCAGGATGTTCTATGATGAACCCCTGCCGCCTTTTAATAAAGTTGTTGTGATCAGCGATGAAGAAATGGACACGACATTTGATTTTTAATTGGAACATTGGCAGATGAGGATTCAGGTTATTTTATACGGGACCTTGCGCAAAGGCTTCCCCGACCACGATCCCAGCGAGGGCCTAAAGGTGGAGCTGGCCGAGGGTTCCAGTGTCGGCGATCTGGTCGATTACCTGGAAATTCCCCGGTCGAAACTCGGCCTGGTTTCGGTGGATGGCATGCCGGTGAAGGCGGATGCAAAGCTTACAGATCGCGATTGCGTGCGTGTTTTTCAGCCGATCGCCGGTGGATGAGAATTTCTCAATTATGAAATTGAAGGCCCTGTCATATAAGCCGACGACAGTTCAACAATTTCCAAAGTTTGCTGGGATTAAAACCTATATGCGTTCGCCCCATTGCCGAACAACGCAAGGGATTGATTTTGCCGTGGATCAGGCATCGGGGTAGGTCCGGGCTAATGGCTTGAATTGGGCCGCCTCTGGGTTGAAAGCATCTTCGAGTTTTTCGGTATTGCGGTTTTCGCCCTGCTGCCGGTCGGGGCAACGCAGGCCTGGATCTCTTTTAAAGATGGTCTGTGGGCCGCCAGGAGTGCAGATTTTTTCGAGAGCGCACCGGTTGTCCGGCTCGGAACCTTTCGCGCCCTTCCGGACACGATTATTATTGTGTTAGGGGTCCTGCCGCTGGCCTACTTTCTCATCACTACCTATCCTCACTTGAAGGCAGCAGAAATCAAGGACGGTGAGTCTGTCTGGGAACGGCTGGGAATTGAACTATAACCCATGACTGCAGGGTCAGAAATGATCCTGCAGTCAATAACTAAGTTTTGTCACATAACTTTTGAATCATATCAACTGTTAATGAAGCTAAATTAAAATAGGCCGTTTCAAATCAATCCCGCTGCTGCCATAATATCGGGCACCAGTTCTTCTTTGCCGATGGCCATGATGTGCACGCCGTGGCACATTTTTTCTTCATGGATGCGTTGGATCATGCGGCCGGCAATTTCAATACCCTTGGTGATGGCCTGCCCCTTGGGGGCCGAGGCCATTTCGTCAATCAAACCCTGGGGCACGCTGACGCCGGCTATATTTTTATTCATGAAACGCGCCATGGGGGCTGAGGTCAGCAGAATGATTCCGGCCAGAACTTTGGTGTTAAACTGCTCGGCGTAATCCATGAATTCTTTAAATTTGTCCAGGTCGTACACAGCCTGGGTTTGAATAAATTCTGCTCCGGCATCAATCTTTTTTTCAAACTTGATCAACTGCGGCTCCAGCGGATCGGCCTCCGGGGTGACGATGGCTCCGGCACAGAACGACACGGCACCGTCGAGTTCGTTGCCGCCGAGATCCTTGCCCTTTTCCATTGTGCGGACGGTTTCCAACAACTGGCTGGAATCCATGTCAAAAACGCTCTTGGCGTCCTTGTGGTCGCCCAGCATAATCGAATCGCCGGTCAGGCACAGGACATTCTGAATCCCCCGGGAGGAGGCAAAAAGAAGATCCGCCTGCAGGGCCAGGCGGTTGCGGTCCCGGCAGGTCATTTGCAAAATAACCTCACCGCCCAGTTCCTTGACTTCCAGGCAGCCGCCCAGTGAAGGATAGCGCATGACCGAACTTTGATGATCGGTCACGTTCATGGCGTCGACCTTATCTTTTAATAGATCGATGTGGTGCCTGAATTTTTCAAGGTTGGTCCCCTTGGGAGGGGCCACTTCGCTGGTAACTACAAATTTGCCCGATGCTAATGCTTCTTTAAATGGAGTAGGCATTTTGAAACCCTTTCCTCATTAATCAAATAAGAGCGTTATCAAATTTGGTTTTTACCGCCCGCTTCGCTCCAGGCGCAGAGGACGCAGAGTCATTATGTTTTTAATTTGCCGTTGAGAGGACGGCAAATTAAAATCACCCATCAGCTTCGCTGATAATAAAACACTTCTTTACTATTTCCACGATTACCTATGAGTTATAACCATGCCCGCAGGGCCAAGGCTTTTAGCTTTCCGCCCTCTCAGCGGAAAGCTAAAAAAAGAATCTCTCTTTGCGATCTCTGCGCCTTTGTGGTGAAAAAAACATTGGTTATTTTGCATCCAACTTAAATTTACCCGGCTTGGGCTCACCCAGATGATTTCGGGGTTTCTGGTATTTGCGCATGGAATCAAGCCGCCCCAGTTCTTTGAGCCGGTTATATATCAGGGTCCAGACACAGTCCTTGTTGACATCGATTTCACATTTGCCATGATTGGTTCCCCCGCAGGGACCGTTGACCAGGCCCTTGTGGCAGTTGGTCACCGGGCAAATACCGCCGGTTTCCCCGATGATGCAGGTACCGCACTGGGTACATATTTCGTCAAAGGTTCCAAAAGCCGTCTCTTTGCCGATAAACATGGTATTCAGCGCCGGCACCACCATTTTTTTCAGCTGGCGGGCAATGGTTTGAACACCGAAGGCGCAGCTGGTGATCAGCAGGGCATCGGCCTGGTTAATCTGTTCTCCGAAATCACTTAAAATTTCCCGGCTCAGATTATCGCAGGCCACCGGCACCACGGTGGTTCCGGTAATCATTTTGCCTTTCTCGGAAAGATTTTGCTTGAAGCTGCGAACCTCAGGCTCACCGCCGGTGCGCGTCAGCGTTGTGCACGTCCCGCAGCCGATAATGAAAATCCGGTTTAAACCATTCAGAAGCCGGTCGATTTCTTCATCCGGCTTAATTTGGGTGATGGATCGAATCATATCCCGTTCTCCTCTTTTTCAAGATCGCATCGGAGGCAACGCGTCGCCTCGCGACAGGCCTCCGCCTCGGTAAATCCTTTTTCAACTTCCCGGAAATCAGACACCCGTTCCCTGGCGTCCTCAAATTCAGCCTCGATCCGGGGTTTGTCTTCCGTGCTTTCCTCTTCAAGGGCCAGTTTTGTGGCCGTGTGCCGGGCGGATTTTTCATCCGGGATATACACCGGGCTGTCGTCACCGGTGAGATACTTATTGATGGCGATGGCCCCCCGCCTTCCGGAAGAAACGGCCCGGATCACAAATGTCGGACCGGTAGTGAAGTCGCCGCCGGCAAATAGCCCCGGTACATTGGTGGCCAGGGTATTCGTATTAACCACCAGCGCGCCCCAGAGTTCCCGCTCCAACTGGCTGTCGGCGGAAAGAAATGACATGTCGGCGGCCTGGCCGATGGAGATAATGATATTGTCGGCCTCCACCAAGCGGGTGTCTTCCAGATCACAGGTGGGGTTGAAGCAGCCTTCGTCATCGAAGACACAGACACAGTGGGTGAGTTCGATCCCGGTGACACGCCCGTCTTTCTGGGTGATCCTGCTCGGTGAAGCCTCAGGGTTTATAACGATGCCTTCTTCGATGGCTTCCTCGACATCTTTTTCCCAGGCCGGCATTTCGTCCCGGGGCTCAAGGCAGAATATCTGCACATCATGGGCACCGGATCGAAGCGCGGTACGGGCGACGTCCACCGCCACATTACCACCTCCGATCACCACCGTTTTGCCGCTGAGCGGCACTTCTTTACCCAAGCGGATATTGCTTAAAAAATCCAGGCCATAGTAAATTCCTTCAAGGTTTTCGTCTTCGCCGGGAATGCCGATTTGTTTGCTGGCCTGGGCGCCGGCGGCGATAAAAACAGCACCGTACCCTTCGTTGAGAAGGTCGTTGAAGGTGTGTTTGGCATCAATAGGTGAGTTGTAGCGGATTTCTACCCCGCAATTTTCAATGTACTGGATCTCCTCTTCGATCACCCGGCGCGGGAGCCGGAACTCGGGCACCGCGATGCCGAGCATGCCACCGGCAATGGACTGGGCTTCGAATACCGTGGTCTGGTAGCCCATTTTGGCCAGGAAGTAGGCGCAGGTTAAACCGGCCGGACCGGCACCGACAATGGCGATTTTTTCCTCGCGGGTAATCGGAAAGGGATCCCTTGCCGGACCGATGTTTTCGAAATACCAATCCGAGGCCACGCGTTTTAAGGCCCGAATGGCCACCGGCTGATCCAGCTCTCCGCGCCGGCACTTGTATTCGCAGGGGTGAATGCAGATACGGCCGCAGACCGCCGGAAAGGGATTGCGCTCACGAATGATTTCAACCGACTTCTCGTATTCGCCGTCGGCGATGGCGGCCACATAATTGGGCACGTCGATGCCTGCGGGACACGCATGCTGGCAGGCGGAGATGACCATGGAGTCGCACACCGCTCCAGCACAACGATGCTCTTTAATGTGGTCCTCGTATTCTTTGAGAAAATATTTCAGGGTTGAGAGGGCCGGCTTGGGGCAGGCCTGGCCGAGGCCGCACAAAGAAGCTTCGGTCAACGTTTCCCCCAGTTCCCGGATGGTGTCGATATCCTCCATACGGCCCTGTCCGCGGGTGATGCGGGTCAGGATTTCCAACAGCTGGGTGGTGCCCAGGCGGCAGGGAGCGCATTTTCCGCAGGATTCGGACTGGGTAAAGCTCAAAAAGAAGCGGGCGATTTCCACCATGCAGTTGTTTTCATCCATCACCACCATGCCGCCCGATCCCATGATGGCGCCGATGCGCTGGACGGTGTCATAGTCAATGGACAGATTCAAAAACTGGGCGGGAACGCAGCCGCCGGCCGGCCCGCCCATCTGGACGGCTTTAAACTGCCGGCCCTTGGGAATGCCGCCGCCGATGTCAAAAATCACCTCTTTGACGGTGGCGCCGATGGGCACCTCCACCAGGCCGGTGTTGTTGACCTTGCCGGCCAGTGAAAAAATCTTGGTACCCTTGCTGTCTTCGGTGCCCACCTCACCGTACCAGTCGGCCCCTTTTTTAACAATCAGCGGGACATTGGCCCAGGTTTCGACATTGTTGATATTGGTGGGTTTGCCGTCAATGCCGGCCTGCGCCGGAAAAGGCGGTCTGGCCCGGGGCATGCCGCGCTGGCCTTCAATGGAGGCCATCAGGGCGGTTTCCTCTCCGCATACGAAGGCACCGGCTCCCAGCCTCAGCGAAAGATCAAAGTTAAAACCGGTGCCGAGAATATTTTCTCCCAGCAGTCCCAGTTCGTTGGCCTGCTCGATGGCGATATTCAGATGGTCGATGGCGATCGGATACTCTTCCCGGACGTAGATAAAGCCGTACTCGCTGCCCATGGCATAGGCGCCGAGCAGCATGCCTTCCACCACCGCATGGGGGTCGCCTTCTAAAATGGCCCGGTCCATAAAGGCCCCCGGATCCCCTTCATCGGCGTTGCACACGACATATTTCGGGCGCCCTTCGGACCCGCGGGCGAATTTCCATTTAAGGCCGGTGGGAAAACCGGCGCCGCCGCGGCCCCTGAGTTTGGCCGCCTGCACCTCATCGATGACCTGTTCGGGGGCCATCTTCGACAGGGCTTTGATCAAGGCCTGATAGCCGCCGGCAGCGATGTAATGCTCGATGTTGGTGGGATCGATCCGGCCGCAGTTGGCCAGGACCCGGCGCTCCTGTTTGGCATAAAAAGGGATCTGGTTGCGGTAAAATACCGGCTGGAATGTTTTGGGGGTGCGATAGGCCAGCCGGTCGATCAACTTATTTTCCTTCAATGTTTTCACTACGATCTCGCCGGCATCATCCGGCGCTACTTCCTGATATTGAACCCCCATGGGCTCAATGGCGACGACCGGGGCTTTGGCGCAAAACCCGTGGCAGCCGGTGGCCCGGATTTCAACCTGTTTTGAAAGCCCCTGATTCTTGACCTCGTCGTTAAGGGCTTCTGAAACGCCGGCAGCACCGTAGGCCCGGCAGCCGGTCATGCACACGTGCACTTCGATGATGCCCTCTTTCCTGCGGGACAAAATCTTGTTGCGGAACCACTCGAGTTGTCCGATGGATGCAAGCTTCTCCATTTTTACTCACTTTCTTTTTTGCGATACTCTCCCAGGACACTGGTCATCTTGGTTGGGGAAAGCTTACCGAAATAATCGCGATTGATCATCATCGTCGGTGCCAGGAAACATGCGCCAAGGCAGGCCACGGTTTCAAGCGTAAACTGGTAGTCCGGGCTGGTTTCGCCTTCCTCCAGGCCGAGCTCCTGTTTCATCAGCCGCAGGATGCTGCGACTGCCTTTGACGTGACAGGCCGTGCCCCGGCAAACCTTGCACACATACTTGCCCTTGGGTTTTAATGAAAATCCCGAGTAAAAGGTAATCACCCCCTGGACCTGTGATGGAAACAGATTCAGCGCCTCGGCAATCGGTTCAATCGTCTCCGGAGGAACATAGCCGTATATTTCCTGCACATCCTGGAGCAAGGGGATGAGTTGCCATTTTCCACTTTTGTGTCGCTCTATGATGCCGTCAAGTTTATTCAGATCGATTTCAGGTGGTTGCATAGGTCTTCCTTTAAACCGCTTTCTTTATTTTGACTCTGCATATCTTCCATCCGGGTGAACCTTGCCGGGTAATATCTGATAGCGCCAAAAGGTTCATGGCATCATTACCGTTAAAGCCTGTAGGTACAAAAATCTGACCGGCGCCCAGGCTCTTTTCAATTCGAATTCTCCGTGTGACGCTTCCAGACTTTGAAGTGACCGTAACGATGTCAGCATCTTGCACTTTGAGGCTGGCGCTGTCATGCGGCGAAATTTCCAATCGGCCTGCCGAATCAAACTCCCGAATTCGTTCCGATGAGTGCGTGCGGGTGCCGCTTCCCAGCTGGTATCTCAGTGATCCGATGATGGCGGTGAAAGCAAAAGTATTGTTATCCGGGTCATCTTCGGTGGAAACCACCGGATAAAATGAAATTAACTCATCGGCGCCTGCGGCTTTAAAAAGCGCTTTCTCACGGGTCGTCTCTATCCAGCCATGCTCCTGACCGTTCAGTGAGGCATACATGGGCACCAGCTTTTGAATTTCTCCCCGGATCTTTTCAAGGGATCCATAAGGTTCACTCCTGCCCAGCTTTGCGGCCAGAAGATCGAGGATTTCCCAATCCGGACGGGCTTTGCCCGGCGGGGACACCACCGGCTGAAAGGTTTGTATTCTTCCCTCAAGATTTGTGATGGAGCCCTTTTTTTCACTGATAGCCGCTCCCGGCAGGACGATGTCTGCAATTTGGGTCGTTTCAGTGTTGAGAATATCCTGCACCACCAGGAATTCCAAATTCCCGAGGGCCTTTTTTACCCGCTTGGATTCGGGGAGCGCCCGCAGCGGATTTTCGCCCATGATATACAGGGCTTTCAGGCTGCCTCTCTCGGCCGCCTCGATGATGCGCACCAGGTTGAGTCCTGGATCCGGTGAAATACTTGTTTTCCAGTTTTTCTCCCATTTTTTTCTTGCGGTTTCATCGTCAAGGGGCTGGCGACCGGGAAGAAGGTCCGGTGCGGCGCCCATATCCATTGCCCCCGCCTGATTGTTTTCCCTGGCAAGAACGAACAGGCCTGCTCCAGGAGAACCCAGGCTGCCGGTTATCAAGGATAGATTGAGAATGGCCCCCAAAGTATGCAGCGCGTTTTTTTGCTGAAAAATCCCATGGCCGATGACAATGGCAATTTTTTTGTGTTTCAACAAATTGGCGGTTTTATGAATGGCCGCGGTGTCCAGGTTTGTCGCCCTGCTGATCTTGTCCATATCCAGCGATGACAGACCGTAGCGAAGAAGACTGAAGCCCTCCGTATATTGATCTACATATGAGGAATCGTAGGCCTTTTGTTCATGGAGCAGGGCGGCCAGACCGTTGATCAGTTCCAGATCTGATTGCGGCCTGACCTCCAGCCAGATGGAAGCAAAGGCCGCCAGCTCGGTCTTGCGGGGATCCACCAGGATTAAAGGGGTGCCTTTTTGAGCCGCTTTTTTAAGATAATAGCCGACCACCGGAACGGAATGATTGGGGTCCGCGCCCAGGACTAAAATGGCTTCCGCTTTTTCAAGATCGGCAAGTCGATTGAGGCGATATCCTCCGGCTGTCTTTTCATCCAGAACTTTCAACAGGGGTTGCCCGTGTATGTATCCGCCGTTGTCGATATTGTTTGTGCCGATCATAGTGCGGGCGATTTTGCCGAAGAGATAATTTTCTTCATTGGAGCATTTGGATGAACCCAGAAAGGCAATACTCTGGGGACCATTTTCGCTTTTAATCTCAAGCAGGCGTTTGGTGATGGTGGCCAGCGCCTCATCCCATGCCATAGGGACCAATTCATCGGTTGCCGGTTCAGCTTTTTTGCGGGTCAAGGGACTGATCAGCCTCCGGGGGGAATTTAAAAAATCATGGGCGAAATGTCCGCGGACGCACAGGGTTGCCTGGTTGACGCTGTCCGGCAGCCCGGCGGGGTTAACCTCGACGATGCGCTCACCAGTGGCTCCCATGGCCAGGCGGCAGCCCACCGAACAGAACCCGCAGATGGAAACGGCTTCCCTTTCGGGGCTGCCCACATAACGGCTGTTTTTAGCAGACAGGGCGCCGGTCGGGCACATGCTGACGCAGGTTCCGCAAAACGTGCAGTTGGAATGCTCCAGGCCCATTTCGTGGGCGGTGGCAGGACGGGAGCTAAAACCGCGCAGATTATAATCGATGGCGCCGACAGCCACGAGCTCATGGTCGGCACGGATGCATTTGCCGCATAGGATGCATTTGCTCAAATCCCTGATGATAAAAGGGTTGGCTTCTTCAAAGGGCTTGTAGTTGGGCATGTGGTAAAGATCCGTTTCGCCCACACCCAGTTGGGCCGCTACCCAGCGCAGCTGGCAGCGATTGCCTTTGCTGCAGACAATACAGGATTCCGGATGTTCCGCGATCATCAGGCGGGCTATATTGCGGCGGTGTTTGATAATGCGTTCGGTTGCGGTTTGAACAACCATTTCCGGTGCGGCGGGCGTGACACAGGAGGCCATGAGACGTCCGGTTTTTTCATCTTCCACCAGGCACATTCGGCAGGCACCAAAGGGTTTCAAATCAGGATGATAGCAGAGTTTGGGAATTTTTATGCCGTTTTGCTCAGCAGCCTCCAAAATGCTCGTTCCGGCAGGGCATATGATTTTCTTGCCGTCAATGGTCAAAGCGATGGTTTCCAAGGGAAGGGCTCCTTTGCGTGTTGCGAGTTACGCGGTGCGTGTTGCGGGGTCTGAATCGGAATGTCATCGTCTTTACCCGCAACTCGAAACTCGGAACGTGCAACCCGGATTATTTTAATTTAGCGGCGTCAAGGTACAGTTTGAGTTTTTCTTCGCCTCCGATCGTGATAATGTGAACTCCCTGGCACAGGTCCTTCAGTCCGGTGACAATGTCCGTAAAAATCTCAATGCTGGCTTTTTCTTTGTCCGGTTCCCGGGCCAGTTTCTGGATGATCCAGTCCGGGACCATGCCTGACTTGAGGTGACGATTCAGGAATCTAGCCATTCCCGCGGTTCGCAAAACCATGACCTCCGCGATTACCGGAACTCCGAAGGTTTGGGTTTGTTTTAAAAATTTTTCAAACTGATCCACATCAAAAACCGGCGTCGTTAGAAAGTAACCGGTGCCGAGTTTGGTCATCTCCTCCATTTCCTTCATTTCCAGATCCGGCACATTTTTGCCCCACGAGGATTCAACTCCTGAACCCAGAAGAAAATCAGCTTTTGATTTCAGTGAATCCCCCTCCACCGTCCGGCCTTCACGGATGTGTTCCAGCACGGACTGTAATTTGCCGGCATCCACGTGAAAAAACATCATCTCCTGTAAGCTGTCACCGGTAATGCGGTAATCTTCGGTAAAAACCAGCAGGTTGTCAATACCGGCGTTGTGAGCGTCGACCAGGTCGTTTTGGAGCTGAAGGCGGTTCTTGTCGCGGGTGGTGGTCTGATAAATCGGCTCCAGCTGGCTTTTGTTTAAGAGCTCGCAGGTTCTGATCGTATCGCCGACAAATCCTTCAAATTCCACCTCGGACAGCGAGACACCGTCCACGCGCCCGCGCACATTGCTAAGACTGCGGACAAGATCTTCCGGTTCCTGGTCAATGGGTGATTGAACTTCTGAAGTGACGACGAATTTCTTTTTTTTCAGGGCGTCTTTGAGCTTCATTTTTGCCTCCCGGCCTTATTGAGAGCTTGCTCTCAATAAGGCGTTATTTGTTAATAGGATGTCTCACGAGCGGTTTTTTATCGTTTAATGACCGATCAGGCATAAAAACGACATACATTCCGATTAAACGATTAACCAATAACAAATAACGAATAACCCTTTGTTTTTACTTTAGTCCAAGCAGCCGCGCCACTTCTTCTTTCAGCTGGGGCAGCGGAAACGGTTTTGAAAAACAGGCATCCGCTCCGTGCGCTTTCATCTTTTTGAACTTGTCTTCGTCCAGATAGGCGGACAGGACGATAATTTTGGTATCCTTTGTGCCCGGATTCTCTTTGATTTTCTTACAGACCTCATAGCCTTTGATGTCGGGCATCATGATATCAAGGATCAGCAGGTGGGGTGCGAAATGATTGACCTGTAATCCAGCCTCAAACCCGTCGGAGGCGGAAATCACTTCGTAGTCGAATTCATCCTCTTCCAGGGCCTGAACGATGGTTTCCACAATAATGGGATCATCATCGACCACCAGAATTTTTAGTTTGCCCTCCGCCGGTTGTCCGTTTGGAATGGGGATGCCCTGTTTGGTCATAAAGGTTTCCAAATCAGTCTTGTTGATGCGGCGATGGCCTCCCACGGTCTTGTAAGCCTTGATATGCCCGGACTCGACCCAATTGATAATGGTTTTGGGAGACACGTTGCAATACTGGCTGGCTTTAAAAACGGTGAGTACGTCCTCCATGGCTGGCTCCTTTTTCGATTTTCAGTTATTATAGTATTTACAACTAATATAGTTTAAATAGAGTGTCAATTATTTTTTTAAATTTTTATACATTGACCATAGAATTATGTAACTATAAGTTATAATTTCATAATAATGCGTTATCCAATAAGTAAAGCTTTACCGAAATTATATTTATTATAGTTATTTTTGTTCGGCCTCGCCTCTTTCAGACGATGAATTTTTGTTGTAAACACTGATAGCAATTAGTATATCGCTGTCACGTCCATCAAGAACTCATCTCTAAGTTGATTTGTCAATAATGACACAGTCTCTTCAGCGGGTTCTTGGGTGTGGTCTACTATTTTTGAGACAGGTTCAAGAATCAGCAAGTTTCAATTTGTCAGGATGGGAGGCTTAACATGAAGTGGTTAAAAGGTTTTTTAGGGCTGGTTATCATTTTACTCCTGGTTGCTGTCATCGCCGTTGCGGTCATCATCAACCCATTCGGTGCGTCCCCTCTGAACAAATACACTAAAGACGGGAATTTACCCCTGCCGGGTTTAAACGAACCGGTGACGGTCCACCGCGATGAAAAAGGCATGGCCTATATTTATGCCCAAAATCCGGAAGACCTTTATTTGGCCCAGGGATTTGTGACGGCGCAGGACCGGTTGTTTCAAATGGAGGTGACCAGATTATTTGCCTCCGGCCGTATATCCGAATTGGCCGGGGAAAAAGCCCGAAAACTCGATTTAAGAATGAGGACTTTGGGTTTTCACCGCAATGCCAAAAAACATGCTGCCTTGCTCAACGGGGAAACCCGGATGTTCATGCAGAAATACGTTGATGGCGTCAACGCCTTTATCAAGACCCGCCCGGAAAACATCCACCTGGAGTTTAAACTGGCCGGCCTGAAACCGTCGCCCTGGGAAATTACAGATTCACTGACAATTTTGTATTATATGGGCTGGGGCAACGCCGCCAATGTCAAAAGTGAAATCATCGCCCAGATGCTGATTGACAAACTTGGCCCGGATAAAGCCGCCGAGATATTTCCCATCAATATCAATCCGGACGATGAGACCGGAGCCGGTGCCGATATCACGAATTCACCTATTCGAAACGCCCGTCTGAATATAGGGTTCGATAAAAACCTGCTCTCCTATCTAGAAGACGGCCCCTTGAAAATTGGCAGCAACAACTGGACCACCGGACCGGCTCTTTCACCCGGCGGAAAGCCCATCGTGGCCAATGATCCGCACCTTGAGGCCAATATCCTGCCGGGCCCCTGGTATCCCTGCGGTTTGATCGCCCCAAATTTGCGCGCGATTGGCGTTACCATACCCGGTATTGGCGGGATGGTGATCGGCCGCACCAACCATATCGCCACCGGCGTTACCAATGCTTACGGGGATACCCAGGATCTATATGTCGAGGCGGTGGACCCTGAGAATTCTGATAATTACCTGGAAGGCAACGTTTCCATACCGTTTGAGGTGATCGAAGAAACCTGGAGATTCAAGGACAAAGACTCGCCGGGCGGATTTAAGGAAGAAAAGATTAAAATTCGCCGGACCCGCAGGGGACCGATCATATCCGACATCATGCCGGGACTGCAAACCGATAAAGTCATTTCTGTGCGATATTCCGGTTTTGAGGCCATGGCTCCCAGTATCGGTATTGAGCGCTTGATGGGGTGCCGGACAGTGGCCGAGGTGCGCCGGGTCCTTAAAGATGTCAATCAAATTTCCTTGAATTTTGTTTTCGCTGATACCCGGGGGGATATTGGCTGGCAGGTTACCGGCAAGCTTCCCGTCCGCACCCAGGGGGAGGGTCTCGTTCCCTTTGTGGTCAAAGACAGCGTGGACAACTGGACCGGCTGGATACCGTGGGACGACATGCCCCATATCGTCAATCCCGAGCGGGGCTGGGTGGGCACCTGTAACCACATGACGGTGAGACGGGATTACCCTTATCATTATACCACCCAAGCGTCGCCTTCCCAACGCTATCGACGGCTCATGGAACTGATGGATGCCCCCGGCAAGAAGTCGGTGGATGATCACTGGGAATTCCAACGGGATGCGACTAACCTGATGGCAAAAAAAATAGCGCCCGTCATGAGCCGGGTGCTCTTAGACCATGAGGATACGAAGAAGATGGGACAGTTGCTTGCCGAATGGGATTTTGTCGATTCCTCCGATAAAGCGGCGCCAACCGTCTTTCAAGCGACATACCGTGAATTCGCCCTGCTGGTTTTCGCTGACGAACTGGGTGACGATCTTGCCAGGGCCATGTTGAACAACTGGTACTTCTGGCAGGAGCGGCTTCAGAAGATGGTGCTCGAGAATAAGTCCCCCTGGTTTGATAACCTCAAAACTTCCGACAAAAATGAAACCAGGGACGACCTTTTCCACCAGGCGGCCTTGAATACGGCTAAAAATCTGGAGTCAACCCTGGGCACGGATCCGGCCAAATGGTTGTGGGGCAATGTGCACCGGCACGAGTTTGTAAGCCCTATTCGACGGTCCGGGCCCGGTTCGGAATGGTTGGGCGGTGGTTCTCATCCGGTCGACGGTTCCGGAGAAACCCTGTATCGCGGAATTTACGATTTCAACGAGCCTTATAAAATAATTGCTTCCGCCTCCCTGAGGATGGTGGCTGACCTGGGTGATCCTGACAAAATACTGGCAGTTTTGCCCGGCGGGGTGACCGGCCGGCAGTTTGATCCCCACACCACCGACCAGGTGAAATCTTTCATGGATGGAAGCAAGTCCTACTGGTGGTTTAGCGACAAGGCTATCAAAGAGCACACCAAAAATACCCTGGCGCTGATGCCCAATTAGAGGACGTGGGTGAAGAGGGATTTACAGAACCTGGCCCTTTTAGAACTTGCTGGCGGGATATACTTCTCATGCTTAAATACTGAGATCTGATTTTTGTCATTCCCGCGAACCAGAGTGTGTCGCAATTCAGAAAAGTTCTTGAATTCTGACCGTCATGCCGGACTTGATCCGGCATCCAGAAGTGTAAGACCCTGAAAAAGAACTGGATTCCCGCCTTCGCGGGAAGGACAAAAGAGCAACAATTGCCGTTTTATCAATTATGACACAGTCTCAAAGGCGGGACTCCAGAAAAATTGATGGGCACGGGTAAACCCGCTTTCTACTAAAACGGGTTTAGGCTAAAGTCTGGCACCTAACCCATATTAATTCTGCTCAACTTCCCCATCATGCAATTCGCTTGCATTGAAAAAGCGGGCGTTATTGAATTTATTGTACCAGGTCATATACTCTTCTTCGGGACGGGTCCTCTCTTCCAATTCATCCCATACCTCTTTGGGTAAATCCCAGTCAGCAGGTACCATGTTTTTTTCGAATTGATCGACGTTTCTGGCACCGATAATCACCGAAGTGACGAATTTTCGACCCAGGGGCCAGGCAATGGCGAGCTTGGCCATGGGTATCCCGGATTTATCGGAAACATCCGCGACTATTTCGGCGGTTTTATACCCTCTGGGATGCCAGAACCGGGGACCATCCACTCCGGTCCGAAAGGAGGCGCGGGAGCCTGGTTCCGGTTTCTCCTGTCCCTGATATTTGCCGGTCAGCAGCCCGCCGCCCAGCGGACTGAAGCAGGTGATCCCAATGCCCGCATCAACGGCCGCCGGCATGGTTTCCCTTTCCAGTTCCCTGTGAATCAGGCTGTAGATGTATTGACCGGCTACCATTTTTTCCAGATTGTATTTTGCGGATACGCCCTGGGCCTTGGTCAGCTGCCATCCGAAAAACATGCTGGAGCCCGTATAACGAACCTTGCCCTGCCGTACGAGATCGTCCAGGGCCCGCAGGGTTTCCTCATAGGGAGTTATCG
>JBATKU010000046.1:0-2684 GCA_049669725.1 Desulfobacterales bacterium | reverse complement strand
GGACGAGGATTACCGTTGTTGTTGTGCCGGGAGGTGACAAAACTGATTCTTGTTTGGCAGGGGGTGTACCTGAACAACCGGAAAGAACTGATAACATTAAAGCGATGAAGGCCAATACGATAATGATTTTATTAATTCTTATCATTTTTCGTCCTTTCTGAACTTTATCGTAATTTTCAGAAGTACGTTCCGTTAGACCTGGGATCTAAATCCCCCCTTTTCAAAAGCTGGGAACGAAAGGTCAGGTTCTATAGGGTTCCTCTTCTTCAAGCCGCTTGCCAAGACCGATGACGCTATCATCTGAATACCCGAGTGATTTATAAAATTTTATGGCGGCTTCGTTGCTCTCCCTGACCTGGAGATTTATTTTGGGACAGCCTTTGGCCCGGATGCGCTTTTCTACCTCTCGCATAATAAGTCGCCCATAGCCGTTATTCCGGTATTCCGGATCTACAGCAAGGTAGTTTATCCAGCCGCGGTGCCCTTCATATCCCCCCATGACGGTCGCAACAATCTTGCCATTGATGATTCCGACCAGAAACAGATTCCGGTCCACTTCTACTTTTCTTTCAATATCCCTGAGGGGATTATTCGATGGCACCACCAGCCGGCATTTGAACCAGAGCTCAATGACTTCCCCGGCATGCTCTTCCTGATATTCTGAAATTTCCATGGTAGCACTATTTCTTCAATCCCACCTGACCGGCAAAAAAACAGGCCGCAAAATGTCCTGAGTTGATTTCATTGAAGGGCGGTTCACTCTGCCGGCAGGTATCCCGGGCATACAGACAACGCGGATGAAAGCGGCATCCCGGCGGTGGATCGATGGGGCTGGGAACATCGCCTTTTAAGATAATCCGGTTAGCCCTTGGCACTGAAGGGTCGGGGATGGGTACGGCGGACAGGAGCGCCTGGGTATAGGGATGAAGGGGTTTTTTGTAAAGCGCTTTGCGTGGCGCGATCTCCACAATTTTTCCCAGATACATGACGGCCACCCGGTCGCTGACATGTTCGACCACGCTGAGGTCATGGGAGATGAATAAATACGTCAGCCCGAAATTGTCCTGAAGCTCTTTGAGCAGGTTGATGACCTGGGCCTGAATCGATACGTCCAGGGCTGATACGGCCTCATCACACACCACCAGCTTGGGATGCAGCGCCAGGGCCCGGGCGACCCCGATGCGCTGGCGCTGGCCCCCGGAAAATTGATGGGGATAACGGCGCATATGTTCCTTGCGCAGACCGACAACGCGCAAAAGGTCTAATACGCTTTCATCTCTTTCTCGGCGATTCTTGACACCATGGATCAGCAGGGGTTCACCGACGATGTGGGAGACTGTTTTTCGCGGGTTGAGGGACGAAAAGGGGTCCTGGAAAATAATCTGCATTTTTTTGCGCAGGGCCCGCATTTGGCTTTTATCGTAGCCCAGAATATTTTCGCCTTCAAAATAAACCTCCCCGGCAGTGGGTTCCTCCAGCCGCATAATAGCCCGGCCGAAGGTAGTTTTACCGCAGCCGGATTCTCCGACCAGGCCGAGGGTTTCGCCTTCACTGATACTAAGGCTGACATTTTCCACAGCTTTAACCGAGGCGATCTGCTTTAAAAGAACACCGCCCTTAATGGGAAAATGCTTAACAATGTTTTTGGCGTCCAAAAGGGCGCCGCTATATGAGCCATCAGGCATATTTTAAACACCTTACAAAATGATTGTCGGTGACCCGATACATATCGGGTTCTATACGCCGGCAGTCATCAAAAACATCCTGGCAGCGATCACTGAACAGACAACCCGAAGGCAAATTCAGCAGCGAGGGCACCACACCCGAAATGGTTCGCAGTTGCTTATCCTTTGTTTCTCTGCCCAAAACCGGAATGGACTGCATCAAGCCGACCGTATAAGGATTTTTAGGGTTGGCAAAAATAGTTTTGACATCCGTGTATTCCATAATCTTGCCGGCATACATGACCGCTACAAATTGCGCCATTTCCGCGATGACACCCAGATCGTGTGTGATAAAAAGAATGGCGGCACCGGTCTCTGCTTTGAGTTTGTTCATCAGGTCCAGTATCTGGGCCTGAATGGTAACATCCAGAGCGGTGGTGGGTTCATCGGCGATCATCAGTTTGGGATTGCATGCCAGGGCCATTGCTATCATTACCCTCTGGCGCATACCACCGCTCATCTGGTGCGGATAATCATTTAGGCGCGATTCTGCTGCCGGAATTCCCACCAGTTGAAAGGCGTCAAGCACCCGATTGCGGGTTTCCTTGCGGGACAGCCTCTGGTGAAGGCGGATGACTTCACCCACCTGATCTCCCACCGGGAAAACCGGATTCAGCGATGTCATAGGCTCCTGGAAAATCATTGAAATTTGATTGCCTCGAATTTTACGCATCTGTGCTTCGGATAGTTTCAACAGGTCCTGGCTTTCGAAAAATATCTCCCCACCTTCAATTTTGCCGGGAGGATCGGGTATCAGGCGCATGATGGAATGGGCCGTGACACTTTTTCCGCAGCCTGACTCTCCCACCAGTCCCAGGGTCTGGCCGGATTGAATGGTCAGGCTGACATGGTCCAATGCTTTGGCCGTATAGCCACGCACATAAAAATGGGTTTGCAGATCCTTGATCTCTAATAACGTGTTGGTTTCCATAACCTCGAAAAGTAAAAAGCTTTGCTATT
>JBATKU010000045.1:0-2505 GCA_049669725.1 Desulfobacterales bacterium | reverse complement strand
ATATGAATAATCAGGATATTAAGATCGACCTGGGTCCAGTTCAGGAGACTTTGATGTTGCCTCTGTGGGCAAGAGCTCGAGAGACAGAGAAGAACAATCCCATCGTATGTGACACCTATGCCAAGAAAATAGTCGAAACAATCGACTATGATTTCTCTCAGATTGAGGAAGGGCATATGGCGGATCATCAGGGTGTATGGGCTATCCGTGCTTACAACTTCGACAACATCATTGAAGTATTTCTTGAGAATAATAGTAGAGCGGTGGTAGTAAATATTGGAGCGGGTTTGGACACCACATTTCAGCGAATTGACCAGGGAACTGTTCTATGGATCAATATCGACCTTCCAGATGTCGTTGCTATGCGGCAGAAGCTAATTCGGCATCAGTTAATTCCTGACTCAGAACGAGAAATGACGATAGCCAAATCCGTTTTTGATTTCAGCTGGATTGATGACATATCTCGGTGGACGAAAGACCGTTCCATTCTGTTCATGGCTGCCGGAGTACTAATGTACTTCGAAGCCCAGGAGATCGAAATCCTGTTCCGTAAACTTGCCGAAACTTACCCTTCATCCCATGTTATCTTTGATTCGATGTCCTGGTTACCAGCATGGGGGTCAAACAGGGAAATCAAGAAAATCGTGAAAAATAGCGGAATGGACTCATCAACACTTATTAAGTGGCATCTGAAAAGAGCTTCCGGTCTTCGAAAGTGGGTAGATACAATCAAAGTCGTTGAAGAATATCCCATGCTTTCGAAAGTGCCCGCCAGGAATGATTTTAATAAAAAGCAGATCTGGCAAATTAAAATTGTAGGTCTCTTTCGTTTTTACAACATGATTCATGTGCAACTCTGAGAGCATGTGCAATTACATAACGGCTCATTTGTAATTTAGCTCAAATTGAATAGATCAAACATCATGTATTATCGTATACGCAAAAACACACCCAGACATATACAAACATGGAAGATAACCGCGAAAATGCACATTTAATGTTCAGATTCTGCGAACCCGATACCGGCAACTGTTTCTTTTTTTCAATAGGAATGTAAGCAGCAATATGTAAATCAGGAAAATGGTACCGCGTTCGGATCACGCTAACAATTGCAAAAGAAGTGGGACATAGGGCAGGAGTTCATTTAAGGGGCTCCTGCCTTTTCACAGATAGTTGCTATTTATCTGTAATTCCAAAAAAACTCTTTTCCTTAGATACTCAAAAGAACTGAACCAAAAACTTAAAAAAGGCCGGTATTACAATTAAGCAATACCGGTTTTTTGTTTTAGTTTGTGTGGCGGGTGGCCTACGATTCCTCGCGCTGCAAGGATGAAAACTACCGGGGGAGAGAGGAAGTGATAAAACCCCCCGGTTCACACAATACTTTACGGCTCAAGGCCGAAGGATGAGAGGATCACCCTACAATCAGCGCGACGATTCGCGCAGTTGCTCTGTTAATGTTGATTGGCATAAGATTTGTAAAGTAAGTCCTGAATAAATCAATTTTAAGATAGAGTGAAAATCGATGCGGGGATAATTTTAAAAATTTGTAACCTTTCTCTCCTTTAAACGTTAATTGGATTAAAAACATTTTCGGCTGGAATTTAAAAAAATCACAAGCAGCAGGCTGTTGCAAAACGTACCAACGATTACATATAGGAGACGACAACCTGACATCCGCTCTTGAGGTGGGGGTGAAGATTGAGGAAATGGATATAGCCGATATTGAAAGAATGCTGGATGAAACTGATAAAGCTGATATTGAACGAGTTCTATCCAACCTTCTGGATGGTTCGAAAAACCATCTGGATGCATTTAACACCCAGCTTGGGCTTATCCCACAATAATATAAATCGATTGAGTTTAAATAAGTTTAGGTAACCCCTGTTTTTCAGGATCCAAATTATTGATAATTCCTATAATGATTTGTGGTAATATTAATGGCGAAAGAAAATCAAAGGAGAGCATGTTATGAAAAAAGTTTTGGTACTTATCACTGTCTCTATGTTAATTTTCTCATCGATGGTTTATGCTGCAGGCGGCAAAAATCACGCGAGTAAAGGACAAGGTTCAACCGGCTCTACTGGAGGAGGTGCCACAACTCAAACTCGTGGTAATTAGAATGCAACCCAATTCGTGAGCTTAAAAAGGCAGAGCTATTTGGCTCTGCCTTTATCTCTGAATCGTTCGGATATTTGAACGAATGATTCCTCGCAAGCCAAAAAGGCAACAACCATCATTGGATCAAAATGGGTGCTGTTACCCTGCAAAATAATTGCTTTTGCCATATCAGACGGGTAAGCATCTTTGTACACCCTGCGACTGACAAGAGCATCATAGACATCCGAGTATATCAAATCTTAATAAGTATCGGCATTTTTTGTTTTAAGCTTGAATTTGAGATGGTGCCGCTAATGTTGGGGGCTTCTTTTTTTCACTGCTAAGTGGTATAATGTATCAAATATTGGGCAAATTCGAAGCAAACGCAGGGGAGATGTATTATGC
>JBATKU010000044.1:0-1651 GCA_049669725.1 Desulfobacterales bacterium | reverse complement strand
GAACCTTACTATGATTTATAATTCCGATTGGGATACATTTACCGAAGGGGCCGGTTGGGGTGCCTGGTGGATTCAAAACAGTTACGGTTTCTCCTATTCAGTAACCCCTTTTTTACAGGAACCCTGGTTTTCGGTTTTACAACGGTCGTGGGATTTGTTCTGGGACAATCAGGGAGATGGTGTACGCAAAGGACTCTGGGGCGATGGAACACCCAACAAGCTTTCTGAGCTGGTGGCCCCTGACGGTGGATTGGGGGATACGGCTGCCCCCGGTAAAATAATTTATAAGCAGGGCGATGGCGATGTAAATATGCACGACTGGTTTTACGAGGCAACAGCAGCCTGTCTGGTTATGCAGGCTGAAATCCTTTTGGTAAACCGGGATAAAAAGGCACTGGAACAATATCTGCCCAAAATGGAACGAGCCTGTAATTTTATTGAACGTACCCGAGACCAAAAAAACAATCTCTTCCTGGTTGGACCGGCCTGTAACCTACTGGCACCAAGTTACGGAGGCGTAAAACAACCCGACGGGACTTTCGGAAAAGGATATTTGGCAGGGCTCTCAATAACATATCTGGCAGCACTCGACCGCATGGTTGAGATCTATAAATTCTCAGGAGACAGGGAAAAACAGGTAGAATTCGAACACCGCCAAAAGATTACAAGAGAATCATTGGGCTTATTAATGGCTCCAGCCGGATATTTTGTTAAGTCAGTTGAGCCAAATGGTGTAAAGCACGGGGTTTTGGGACAAAAACAATTTGGATACCTTGAAGGCGTGGCAAATGCCGATGCAGTAGCATTGCGTGTTGCAGACTTAAAGACTTCTGAGAAAATTTACAACCAGATTGCATCTTTTCCGGCCATTCGGCCTTTTGATTTTCTACTTAGCAACGCTCCGGGTTTAGACGATACTTACCGTGCCTGGGGAAGAAGCACCGGCAAAGGACTTGATGGCTTCTGGAATTTTGGCGACTGGGTAAATGGCGGCGTTTGGGGAACCGTGGAAGGTCGGGCCATTTTGATGTATTACCGTTTGGGTAAATTTGAAGACATTCGACGTTCGGCAAACCGGGCAATGAAATGGGCCAAGGACTTCAGAATGGATGCCCCCTGGTCGCAAAAGGGAGAAAATACTTCCAATCCCTGGTCTGATAAGGGGAAATTCAGAGTTGGGGGTGTCTCTGTAATGGTCGATAATTTTGCTATTCCAGCTGCAACCATTCGTGGATTATTTGATTATGACTACCGCTACAACAGGCTGATTATCCGTCCATGTATACCAGGTTCAATTACCCAGTACACTCAGAATGAGCCTGTTCGTTTTGGAGAAAAGAAAATCTACCTGTCATGTAGTAACGGTGGAGCTAAAATCAGTTTAGTTAAAGTAAATGGAAAGGAATTAAAGTTTGAAAGCGCTGATGAAATAGCCCTTTTTTACGATGAATTGCCGGCAGAGGCTCAGGTTGAGATTACTACACAGGGTGGGTGGCCAAATGAGTATTCAACATCTGTATATCCTGAAATACCGGCTTTAATTGCTGTGAATCTTGATGCTTCCGAAATGCCACAATCCCTTAAAACACCATATTCTATTTTAACTTCAATGAAAAAGCAGTTGGAAAATGTTCCAGGTTGCGATTACGAA
>JBATKU010000043.1:0-1797 GCA_049669725.1 Desulfobacterales bacterium | reverse complement strand
GCCCTGGTATCAACCCGCTATATCATAACGGAGGACGATAAAGCCGGCGGGTCGGGGGCTAACTTCATTGTCGTCTGGAACTCGGATCAGAAAGTAAATCCGCCCATCATTGAAGCCGTCATGATCGGCACCCATTCCGGTCAGGGGATTTCTTTTCTTTCAAGAGGCCGGGTGATTAAGGAAGATCGTTGAGAAGGAACCGAAAATCATGAAAACTGCTAAAGGGAAAATGGTTTCAACAGAATCAATTCGTCAGCCGGAAGGATTAATGACCATTAGAACCCAGGCCATGCCCAAAGATGCCAATCCCAACGGGGATATATTCGGCGGTTGGGTTATGTGCCAGATGGACATCGGCGGCGGCCTGCTGGCGATGGAGATTGCTCGCGGCCGGGTGGTGACGGTGACCGTGGACAAGATGGCTTTTGTCAGGCCGGTCCAGGTCGGGGATACGATTTGCGTTTACGGCAGTGTCATCCGCATCGGCAACTCCTCCATGGATATCAAGCTGGAAGTGTGGGCCAAGGATCTCATCGAAGAATTCGAATCCCAGAGGCATCTGGTCACCGAGGCCGTCTTTCGCTACGTTGCCATCGACAAAGACCGCCGGCCCCGCCACATTCCCGACAATCCCCGATATCCGCGAGTCACGCCATGACTATTGGTATTTTGCGAACTTTATTCTGGATACCCATTGTGTGCACTAAATGTGGGGTCGGATGCAATCTTGACGACCTGCCTGATGACAGAATGCGCTTGATCTGGTAGATTCCTGAAGATCAGTTCCCATAAAATTTTGTTGCAATCTACAACATATTGAGTTAATGAATGCACTATTCTTAAGCAGTGGGAATCCTGTCTTTTACCCAAACGCTGAGGCGCGGTCCTATATATTTCCCGGTTCAATCAAGTTAAATTTTTCAAGATATGCAAAGATTAAAATTGTACCAAGGAGTGGAATATGCAATCGATTTCAGCTATTAAAAAATTCTGCCTGAAAAATTCTGTTCGTTCCAGTCATTCGTCAGCCAGCCTGCTTTTTATCGGACTGATCAGCCTCGTGCTTTGGCTTTCCGGCTGCGCCATGGTGGGGCCGGATTACGTTAAGCCAACGCCTCCGGAGCCTGACAAATGGTTGGAAAGCAGCGATCCTAAAATCGAAAGCAAAGAGGCCGACTTTAGCGAATGGTGGTCCGTATTCAATGATCCGGTTCTCAATGACCTGGTTCAAGCCGCCTACCAGCAAAATCTGCCGTTGCAAATAGCCGGTTTACGAATCTATGAGGCCCGGGCGCAGCTTGGGATTGCCTTTGGGTTTCAATACCCCCAGACCCAACAGGGCCTGGGATCCGCGTCCCTTAACCAGGCCAGCAAAAATGCGCCCAACGCAGCCGCCGCGGACAGATATTATTCAACTTACGATATCGGATTGGATGCGGCCTGGGAACTGGACGTCTGGGGCAAGTTTCGCCGGGCGGTGCAAACCAGCGTGGCCAGCCTGGAAGCGTCAATTGCCAATTACGACGATATCCTGGTATCATTGACCGGTGAGGTGGCCAGAACGTATATCGTCTTGCGCACCTCCCAGGAACGCCTGGAAGTTGCACACGAAAACGTTAAGATACAGAAAAGATCTCTGGAAATCGCTGAGGTCAGGTTCAATGCCGGTGCGGTAACCGAACTCGACGTCACCCAGGCCCGGTCGCTTTTAAAAAGCACCGAAGCGACGATTCCCGGTTTTGAGACCGATATTCGGCAGGCCAAAAATGCCCTGGCCATTTTGCTGGGTAAACTTCC
>JBATKU010000042.1:0-1843 GCA_049669725.1 Desulfobacterales bacterium | reverse complement strand
GGGCAGGTAAAAGGGTGCATCGTATCAAAGCACATAAATCAAGCAATCAGCTGAAAGTCAACAATACCTACCAAATACTTGATTGAGAAGAATCCAAAAAACTTAACTCTCGAACCCGTCTCCTCCGGGCTAAAGCTCATACTCTCAGAGTTGGGGACTCTTGCCATCGAACCAATTATGAAATGATTTCAGAAATCATGTGAGATCATTTTGACTGAAATTTTGTGTTGATCCTTTTAGCTGATTGTCACTCAGGGTATTCTTCATTTTCATAAATGTATTCGAACCACACCTCCGATTCCTCTTTAACCACATCTTTATCTTCGTTCCTATTTTCAATACAGGAATCTAAGTATGCCTGTCTGGCGAGTTCTCTTAAATTGTCAGCAAGGTTATTGGTTTGGTCTTCTGAAATACCCTCAGAGCTCAAATAGTCTGATATGGAAACAATTATTCGTTTGATGTTTGTAATATGTTCCAGATCTCCATTGTCCTCAGTCTCGAAAAAAATACTTTGATCTTTGATGATCTTCTTTCCGAGGCCCTCAGCAAATTCGAGTTTATCCATTTAGTCAACCCTCTTTTAGATTATAAATTACACTTTTGAAAAATAGCGCAGCACCACCCTGCAATGAAGACCTTCGACTACAGATATCTTGCCATAAAACCAACTATCTTAAATGACTAAATATTAACCGTCTCATAATAGTTGCCATGGCGAAAGATATATGATACAATGAGAGCATGAAAACAGATGCTCGATCAGTTGATCATAAGACACTAACGGAATTAAGGAAGCGCGCTGTTGCTCGAATTCATGCAGGCGAAATGCCGACTGATGTAGCGCGTGTATTAGGGATTCATGTTCGAACGATTTTTCGCTGGTTGGCGCAGTATCGAAGCGGCGGTTGGCAAAATCTAGATGCAAAAAAGCGCGGTGGGCGGCCACCGAAGCTTGATGGGAAAGCACTGAAGTGGATCTACAACACGGTGACGATGAAGAACCCCTTGCAGTTGAAGTTTCCTTTTGCACTATGGACCTCGAGGATGATCCGGGAATTGATTTATAAGCGCTATAAGATAAAGTTGAGCCGCAGTTCCGTATGTCGGTTACTTGGTCAGCTGGGTCTAAGTGCTCAACGGCCACTATGGAGAGCCTATCAACAAAAGCCAGAGGTAGTACAAAAATGGATTGATGAGGAATACCCGAAGATTCGTCGTCAAGCCCGCAGAGTAGGGGCAGAGATTTATTTTGGCGATGAAGCAGGAGTACGTTCTGACTTTCACAGTGGCACCACCTGGGGCAAACGAGGTCATACTCCAATTGTTTCCAGTACAGGAGCACGATTCTACGTCAATATGATTTCTGCGGTAAGCCCACAGGGGCAAATGCGTTTCATGCTTACGAAAGCACGTGTGACAGCGAAGGTCTTCATCGAATTTTTGAAGAGACTTCTTGTTAACGCCTCTGGACCTATCTTTTTGATTGTCGATGGCCATCCGACACACAAAGCAAAATGTGTTCGCCAATTCATTGAATTACAGGAAGGCAGATTGAAATTATTTCTGTTGCCCCCTTATTCACCAGAACTCAACCCGGACGAATACGTTTGGAATGACTTAAAAAACAATTGCCTTGGTCGCAAGGTTATAACTTCGAAAGAACAACTCCGGAAACAAGTATTAAGTCACTTGCGAAAGCTCCAAAAATTGCCAGCATTGATAAGTAGTTTTTTTCGTTCACCTACTACTCGTTATGCTATGATATAGTGGCGACTATTTTGAGACGGTTAATATGTTTGGCGCCCTTGCAAGGTCAATCATTTGATGAAAGTCATTTGCC
>JBATKU010000041.1:0-9150 GCA_049669725.1 Desulfobacterales bacterium | reverse complement strand
GATCGGGGAGGTGGACGGAATCCCCATCGTAGGATTTGATCTGGGTAACTCTCCGAGCGAGATTTTAAAACACGGGGCGTCTTTTTTTTCAGGTAAGACTGTTGTGCAGCGAACTTCTTCCGGTGTGCAGGGTGTTTTAGCCGCCCTGGACGTGGCCGATGAGGTCCTGCCGGCGAGTTATGCGCTGGCCAAGTCGACTGCTCGATACATCCTTTCAAGGCAACCGCAGCATGTGAGTCTTGTGGCCATGGGCTGGGCGCTCAAAGAAATGGCGCCCGAAGATGAATGGTGCGCCCGCTATATTTCCCATCTGTTGGGGGTGGGTGACTACAACCACAATGAAGCCCTCGGCGAGATTCTTTTTAATAAAATGACCCAAAAATTTTTCAATCCGGATAAACCGCACTTTCCGCCGGAAGATCCCATTTTGTGTTTGCAGCCTAATATTTATGATTTCGTTCTTAAAGCCGAGCGTGAGGACGATCTGGTAGCGATACACAAAGCGGGCTAGCAGAATTATGAATTTTGGGTGTTTTAACCAGGGAAGAGAAAACATATGCCGCTTAAAAATAGAAAAGCACTGACATCCAAGGGTGTCCGCATGATGATGGATGCCGCGATTACAAAAGCAGAAGGGTACGGTATTGCCGTCACCATTGCCATAGTGGATGATGGCGGTCATCTGTTGATGCTGGAGCGTATGGAAGGAGGCCGCTTTCACACGGTGCATTCAGCAACAACCAAAGCGGTAACGGCGGCTTCAAATAAGCGCCCCACCACTGCTAAAGGCGCCCAGGGGCAAGATCTCGATGTACTGCATGCCATCGGCCTGACCCTGGCGGCCGGTCCTCGCAATTGGACGGCTATGGAGGGTGGCTACCCGATATTGGTCGCAAGCGAATGTGTTGGCGGCATTGGAATCGCCGGCGGTGATTGGAAACAGGACCAAGAAATTGCCCGGGCCGCATTAACTGCCATTGGCGCGTCTTAATTTAGGTTTCAGGTGTTCCGCCGGCGGATCAGGTGTCAGGTTTTCAGAGGTCAGATGACAGAGGGAATTGAATGTGGAATTCGGAGTGCGGAATGCGGAAAAGGAAGTGGATCAAAGTCCGATATTCATATTTTCCGCATTCCCCATTCCAACTTCCGCATTCCCAGGTGCCAGACACCCGAAACCCAAAACTAAAATTCGTAGAATAACTAACTGCATGCGAAATACTTGGGGAACCTGAAAATGTCCCATCCCACAAAAGCCATCATCGTCTTGGGAACCATGGATACCAAGGGTCCTGAATTAGCCTATTTGGCCCAACAAATAGATGCTGGCGGGATTCGCGCCCTTTTGATGGACGTTGGTGTGCATACTGCAAGCGACACCCCGGCCGATATTTCAGCCGCCCAGGTGGTCACGGCCATTGGCGAGGACATTGAAGCCATACGCTCCTTGCCCAGAGGTGAGGCCGTGGAAAAAATGGTAAGCGCGGCATCCGCGACCCTTTGCCGATTAATCGAATCCGGCGATGCCCATGGTGTTATCGGGGTAGGGGGCTCAGGAGGGACGACAATTTGTTCAGCTGCCATGCGTGCCCTGCCGTATGGCGTTCCGAAATTTATGGTTTCCACACTGGCCTCCGGAAATACGCGCTGGCATGTGGACATTGCAGATATCGTTATGATCCCATCGCTGCTGGATATTGGCGGTTTGAATCCCATGCTGGAAATGGTTCTCAACAATGCCGCCCGGGGAATTGTCGGAATGGTCGAAGGTTATCAGCCCTATCAGGCATCCGGTAAAAGAGTCATTTCAATGACCATGTACGGCACCACGACCCCCGGTGTCAGTCGCGCGCGACAGGTGGTTGATGATGCCGGCTTCGAAACCTGGGTGTTCCATGCTTCGGGTGTGGGGGGCCGCACAATGGAAAAGCTGATGTCGATGGGCCGGATAGATGCCGTTATGGATATGACCCTTGCCGAAGTCGGCGCCCATCTTGTCGGTGGATTGCATGATGCCGGGCCCGATCGCCTTGAGATGGCCGGATCACTGGGATTACCGCAGGTCATCGTGCCGGGTGCAGCGGATACGATTGTGCTTCCGCCCAGGGATCAGGTTCCGGAAAAGTTTGCCAATCGGACGTTAAATTTTCACAACCCGACCATGACCACCATGCGGACGACCTCCGAGGAAAATGTAGCAATTGGCGGGTTTATTGCCGCAAAACTCAATAAGGCCAGAGGCCCGGTGGTCGTCATGCTGCCTTTAGGGGGGCTTTCCACCATCGATCGACCGGAAGAGATATTTTATGATCCGGAGGCCAATGCAGCCTTGTTTGATACCCTTAAGCGCAAATTATCTACCCATATCAAGATTGTCGAGGACGATCATCATCTGGATGATCCGCAGTTTGCCATACGGGTGGGCGAGCAAATGCTAGGTTTGCTTAACAAGTAAAAGGAACGGAGTGTATATCCTGCATTCCATTGGGGCGGAAGCCCTCAGTTTAATTATTTCAGGAGGAGAAGATGAAGCAATACACACGCGAGCAGGTTCTGGAAAGACTCAAAGCCAAATTGGCCACCGGCCACATTATTGTCGCCGCCGGAGCTGGCACGGGAATTTCGGCCAAATTCGAGGAAGAAGGCGGTGCTGATTTTATCATGGTTTTCAATTCGGGCCGCTATCGGATGCATGGACTGGGCTCCCTCTCGGGCTGGATGGCCTATGGCAACGCCAACACCATCTCGCTCGAGATGGGAGAGCGGCAGATATTGCCCATCGTGAAGGAAGTCCCGGTGGTATGCTCAATCAACGGCACGGATCCCACCCTTGTGATGGAAGTGTTTTTGAAACGGGTCAAAGAGGCGGGTTTTTCAGGTATCAACAACTTTCCTACCATCGGCATGATTGACGGGAATTTCAGGACGGCCTTAGAAGGCACCGGTATGGGATATGATAAGGAAGTTGCCGTAACGGCCCTGGCGCATGAAATGGGGTTTTTTACGACGGCCTATGCGTTTACGGCCGATGAAGCTCGCCGAATGGCGGAAGCCGGCTGTGACTGCTTGCTGGCTCATGTGGGATTGACGGTCGGTGGATCCATCGGAGCCAGTGATACCATGAGTATGGATGATGCGGCCGACAAGACGCGGGAAATGGCCGATGCCGCCAAAGCGGTCAATTCCGATATCATGGTTTTGTGTCACGGGGGGCCGATCTCTTCTCCCGCTGATGTTGAAGAGCTACTCAAACGGGTCACCATCGACGGTTTTGTCGGGGCTTCCAGCATGGAGCGCATGCCGGTTGAAAAAGGCATCCGTGATAGGACAGCCGAGTTTGCAGCAATCAAACTCCCCCAATAATGTGCTTGTTGCGGACACGGGAAAGTAAAAAGCAGATCCAAGGAGCGTACGCTATTTTGAAACCGACTCTGGAGGAACACATCCAACGTGATCCCCGGATTTTGAGGGTCTATCTGGAAGCACAGCGCCGTTATGCCGAAGTCGATTTACTGCATCACAATTTCACCCATGTCATGCGCGATCTTCATCGCGCCCTGGTGATCGCCGATGACCAGGGATCCGTGAATTATGACATTTTGATTCCAAGCGTCCTGTTGCACGACATCGGTTTTTGCACGCCTGATTTCAAGGAATTGGGTCACGATGTGGCCGGCGCCGATCTGGCAGTAAAAATCCTCAAGGGTTTGGGTTACACAGAAGATGAATGCTCAGCCGTCGGTCATTGTGTCCACGCCCATAAGGGCAAGGCCGACCTACCCCGGACCATTGAAGCTCAGATCCTCTACGATGCCGATGTGTTGGAAAAGGCCGGATTGGTTTTTCTGATCTTGGGCGGCAAAGTGATCGGTGAGTTCAATGAATCGATTGAGCATTTCTTAAAACGGGAAATTACGGACCGAGGAACGGAGATAACGCGCGGATTATATACCCGTAAGGCCCGGGAACTTGATGGCGGCAGGCTCGAAAAAGTCCTTTCGATGTTTCATCAAATCCGCAATGAGATTGGCGAAGAGCGTCCTGATTATAAGATTACCGAGGAAGATCTATGGCAGGATGGGGCGCCTTAAGTTCTTATTTAATGACTTAACGAGCAAGCAGCCGCTGAATTATTTTCGTTTCGGCTGCAAATCGACCTATAAAGCTTAGAGATTTTTTGAATGGGCCAGGACTTTTTTGTTAATCGCGATCTGATAATCATGATGGATAAACTCGTGGTGCTCCTCATTAAAGGGTACAAAGACAAGGGTAAAACTCTTGGCATCGATTTGGATGTTGGGAAATCTCTCCATCATCTTTCTGCGCGGTTTCATAAACTCGGCCAAGGTGATGGGTAGACTTTCAATGGCCTCTTTGACCGGCAGCGTGCTGGGATGGATTCGATTGCCGGGCAATTCCGGTATCAACTCCTCACGGGGCTGGGACACTGTAATGTGACTTGCCAGGCGCAGAAAAAGCTGGGGACGAACTTTAAAGGCCGGGATCCAGAACCGAAAGGGGACATCGTCCCAGCCGCTTTGCACGGCTTTGGGAAGGTTGGCAATCCGCACCAAATCGGCATATGATTTAAGGTTGATACCTGAAATATCAGCCCGTATGCGCCAGAAGGGCAGGTAGATGGTGTTGTCATCATCACCTGGAATTCGCGCAAATTTCAGCTGCTTCAGTTTTTTTCCGACTGGATACCAGGTTGAATTGCAGTTTTTGCAGGTCAAAACGAGGGCATCGCGCTGGCCTTCTAAATTCCAGCCGCAATTGGGACACAGGGTGGAAACGAAGCGGATATGCCATTTCGGACTCCCTCCGTCGAAATCATCGATATTAAAATCTTCGTCTATCTTTGCCGAAACAGGTTTATCGAGGATGGCGTCATACAGTTTATCTTTGAGGTAAAAGGGCGAATAAATCAGGCTGAGAGATTCTCCGATGTGGGCCTGGTGGAGGATGGGTTTGGGCAAGGCTTTGCCGAACCGGTTTTCAAAATTTGCAGCGATTTCCTCGAAGGACTGCCGTGGTTCTATAAACCGGCCTTCCATCTCCGATGAAACAAAGCGTAATTTCATCGCCTGGCTGCGCACACCGACCGAGATGGGAAAATAGGTCGTTACGATGGCTTGATGACTGACGTCCACAAAGCGATTCGTTATGCCTGACGGGCCGCAAAAAAATAACATCCCTTTAAACCGCCAGTAAGGAAAATATACCAGGTCTTGATCATTACCAGACGCATGGGGCAGGAAATAGCGGAAATAATCGTCGGGCATTAAATAGGAATCGACCCGGCAATACTGGCAGGCGACCAGACGGTCGGTTTCTTCCAAAATTGCAGGCGCTCCACACTGGGGGCACTGATGTTCTATGACAAACTTGATCTTGACCTCCACACATGCCGGTCTGAAAATTTCAAATTAAAGTTGCACAGAATATTATTTTACCTTCTTTAGGGAGCTATTGCGTTTCAAGGTTTCGGGTGTCAGGTGTCAGGTTTCAGCAACAGCATTTCCGTGTCTCGTAAGAGTTTCAGCAGGGTCTGCCTTTACTTTGATCAAACAGGTTGCTGCGTTGACCAGTCGCTAGGCTGACACCTGAAACCTGACACCTGGACCAATCGATGTCTTACAGCTTTTCCCCGCATTCATTACAATACATCGAATCAGCTAGGTTGTCATTACCGCAGGTTGGACAGGATTTGATTTGGGGTTTGTCTTCGACTGATTTTCCGCAGCGGGGGCAAAATTTGGCACTCGGGGTCAGGTTTTTATTGCAGCCGCTGCATTGATTAAAAACAAGTTGCTGGTGCCCGCATTGGTGACAGAATTTGGCGTCAACCGGCAGGGGTTGATGGCATTCTGGGCAAAAAAATTTCTGCTGATCTTCCTTTTTCCCGGTTTGCGGCAACCCGCCGGCAAAATACTGGGCAAACATGGCCGGCATCATTAAACCCATTCCGGCGCCCATGCCCATGCCGGATCCGCCTTCGGCTTCCGATGCCTTTTCCATCGCCATCGCCGCTTTCATTTGCATGAGTTTGTTCATGTCATCAAAGACGCCCATCCGGCTGCGGTCGTCTATAGCTTCCTGGACCTCCGGGGGCGGGGTGATGGAACTGATGTAAATATGGGTCAGGTTGATGCCAAAATGTCCGAAATCCTCCTGCAGTCTTTTCGAGAGGCCTTTTGAGAGTTCGTCGTATTTAGAAGGGAGGTTCAAAATTGAATCGATGGTTTCGCCCATGTAGTCGTTAAACCTGGATATGATGACCCGGTTTAAATATTCCTCAACTTCTGCGGTCGTATAAATTCCCTGGGTTCCGACCAGGCGGTTGATAAACAGTACCGGCTGAGCCACCTGAAGATTAAATACACCGAAAGCCCGCAAACGGATGAGGCCCAGTTCGGAATCTTTGAAAGCCACCGGATCCCGGGTGCCCCATTTCAGATTGGTGAATACCTTCAGGTTGACAAAGTATACTTCTGCTCTGAGCGGGCTTTTCATACCCCAGGGCAAGCTGGCAATTTTCGTCAGCAGCGGGATGTTGGCTGTTTTTAAGGTGTGGCGTCCCGGACCAAAAGCCCCGACCGCTTTGCCCTTATAGTAAAATACACCGGCCTGGCTTTCGCGCAGGGTCAGTTGGGCACCGTATTTAATTTCGCCGGATCCTTCTTCCGGTAAACGATGGACCAGTTCCTGCCCGGTTTCATCAAACCATTCCAGATTTTCTAAAAAAATAAGATTATTGCCGGCCATATCTAATATCTCCTTCGCCTATGAATTATACCGCGCAGGCCATCTCGGATGGGCTGCGTTTGAATTATTGCAATTGAGAATGTGAACGGGACCCGCCCGCCATAGGCAATATATCGGTAAGATTTCAATAAACTTAAATATTGCCGGCCGGCATTTATGGGCGCCCGGCCCAAAGACCGTATTCATTTTTTATTGGCTGCAAACGATCCAGAGCCGGAGGGAAAATCTAACAATTTTTAGTTGAATCAGTGGGTTATATTTAAGGACACTTAGGCTCTGATCGCTTTTTTATTTGACAGGAAATCGGCTATGGACGATAATACCATATTGGGTGCCGATCCGTATTCTCTGGTTCGGTACATTCGGGCCTATTCAGAGAACAATTTACTTCCGATCATTGATATACTACAGAATAGGGAGCTCTTTTACTGCATCCCAACTCAGGGGAGGCATGGATGACGCATAATAATGAAAAAAGAGAGTACTTGCGTTGCGATGCAGATATCCCTATTATTTATGCCTTCCAGGACTCAGACCAATTCAACCCGGCCCGTCTGTGTAATTATTGCAAAGGTGGTATGTGCTTTGAAGCCGGCGATGCGATTGAACCTGGATCGGATATTTATATTATGATGGAAAATTTTTTGCCGGATTCCATTGATGCCGAATTTTATGACGGATACTTGGCAGAAGTGCAGTGGTGTCGAAAACATACTCTTGAAACGGCCGAACAATTCCGCGTCGGTGTCAAATACTATCAGACGACTATCAAATAAGCCCTCCAACGCGTCAATCGATTTCCAGGTGTCCTCCAAATCATGCAATGAATTGAACTTCCTGTTTTGCGAAGCTTTTAGAAAATCAGTAAATATATCAGCGGCAGGCTCAGGGCGGCCAGAATTATCAGACCCGGCAATGATAAATACGGTGTATACCATGGTTGCTGTTTCCTGTTGGCCTTTTTGACTTCAGCCAAAAACCAATTCCCGATAATTATCGCTGCAATCAAAACCCCGGCGTATTTGACAAGCATTAGCCAGCTAAAACCGTCCATATCCTAAACACCTTTGTCATCTTGTCAGGTTCACCCAATTTGTTATCACCCGTGGCCAATCCGGTGTATATATCATTTGTTTTTTAGCTTGACAATTGGTTGTTAATTATTTAATGAGTAACATTATTAGCCTAAATATCATTCAGATCGACCTGTCAACTCCTCTCAAGAAGTATTGATTTAGTTCGATATTGAGAGCGGTAGCAAAATCAAGCCTCTATTCAAGCAATATTCCAAGTTGGGCTAATAGACTCGATATTGTTTAGTCGTAATCATCGAAATACTTTTTTCGGCATTATATTCCATAAAGGATATTGGACATGGAAACGTTCAAAAAATATAATAGTCTATTTGAGATAGCGCCAACCCTGGTTAAAGAATGGCATCCAACTGCAAATGGCAATTTAACACCAAGAAATCTGGAAGTTGATTATCCCCAAAGGGTCTGGTGGATATGCAGTGAAGGCCATGAGTGGCAATCTACAATCCAATACAGAATGAATCAAACTAATTGTCCCCTCTGTGAAAAAGAAGGCGTGGAAAAAAGGACTGATGAAACCTTAAGCATTTCTCTGTTAGATAAAAAACGTAGAAAAAGCAAACGGTTTAAGACCAATGCTATAGCAGTAATTGAACTTCCTAATTCCGGGCATTGGGTATATTCTGAAATGAAAAACTTTAGCCACCACGGTTTGTGCATTGAGACAGATTCTGTCATCAGACCGGGAACATCAGTTAGAGTAAAATTTGATAAGGATCTTGTATTACAGAGTTTAGGCAAATCGCATATATCGCCCAACTCCAATGGTTACAAAACCTACCACTCAACAGTAAAATGGTGTGGAAGGTTGGATGATGATCAATCAATTTCAAGTATTAATATCGGATTAAAATTAAAATAGTTCAATCAAAAAGCCAATCCTATTCATCCACAGCGGGGGTCGATTTGTGTGTCTTGCCTTTCAGAGCTGGATTCTATATCCGGTCAAGATATTCGGCCTTAGTTTCAACTGATTTTTCTTCCTCAAACACATTTCTATCGAAATTTATTCCCTGAATCTGAGCTTCTGCGTACCTCATTTCGTCACAGGTAATTTTTTCTGAACCTATCATAAAGTAAAAGAAATTTTCAAAGGAGATGGACATGGCGATTGGGATTTTAATTAAGCGAGTAACAAGGCATGGTGAGAATGCGAAGGTGCTCTTACCTCACATAGTAGAATTAAGAGCTCTGGGAGTCAGACAGCCGGGGTACATTTCAGGCGAAACATTTTTTAACTTAGATCGCAAAGACGAATGCCTGGTGATAAGCAGGTGGACAACTTTAGAAC
>JBATKU010000040.1:0-1522 GCA_049669725.1 Desulfobacterales bacterium | reverse complement strand
CCATAGAACCTCTTATGAAACTACATTGAATAACGAATGACAAATGACGATTGACGAATTGCGGAGGTCGCTTCGCTCAGTCTTTTTGAAAAATACAGAATACATTATTCGATATTCGCTTTTGTAAAGTTTCTTTTTCGATCAGACTGGCCGCTTTTCAGGCCAGAGGCTGGGCTTAACCTGTGAACGGTGAACCTTGAACCCTTAACCCTAAAACCTGAAACCTGTTATGGCTGGACATCATTTGATACTCGGTGAACGAACCGATTTTATCACCGGTGAAACCATCATTGATACCCATGATGAACGCTACCGGCAAAAGATAGCCCGTTTGCTTGTCAATCACAAAGGGTATCAAAAAAATGACGTGAAACCACGTAAAGACCTGCTGGTGCAAGCCGGGGAAAACAGGGCCGTCATAAAAATTGATTTTTTGATCAACCTTTCGGGCAAGGTTTGCATGATATTAAAATTCGGTCCTGGTTCAATTGTCACCCGACGTCGCCCGCTACTGGCGGCATCGCGGATTTTAGCACCTTATCAGATTCCCATTGCAGTGGTGACCAATGGCGAAGATGCCGAAGTCCTTGAAGGGTCTTCGGGTAGGGTCATTTCCCGGGGTCTGGACACGATACCGAGCAGGGAACAGTTGATAGAAATTATTTATGCAGATCGTTTTTACCGGATTCCGGCCGAACGTGCGGAAATGGAATCGAGAATCTTGTATTGCTATGAGGTGGATGGAAGCTGTCCGTGTGATGAGAATGTATGCATACTTTAAAATTGCCCCCCTAAAGTTGATTTGAGATTAATGATTATATGTCACTGTAATTGCGAATTGAATCAGCAAGGGGGACTGTATCGTGGATTATCGGCATTTCATGAAAAAGGCATTGGACCAGGCCGAACATGCGCTGGCAGAGGGCGAGTTTCCGGTGGGATGCGTGATGGTTTACCAGGACAAAATTTTGGTAAACGGTTCTCGCAAAGGCACCATCGGAGACAATAGGAACGAAATCGACCATGCCGAAATGATGGCATTGCGGAGCCTTATTGAAATCGAAGACACAATCGACCCCGGCAAAATAACCGCTTTTTGCACCATGGAACCCTGTCTGATGTGTTATGGCGCCCTTATACTGGCCGGCGTCGGCGAAATCGTATTCGCCTATGAGGATGTCATGGGCGGCGGCACCGGGTGTGAGTTGTCCCGACTCAAACCGCTGTACAAAAACAGTCCGGTTACGGTGGTGCCGGGCGTAATGCGTGCAGAAAGCCTTAAAATATTTAAAACCTATTTTTCCAACCCGGCCAACAGTTACTGGAAAAAAAGCCTGCTGGCCGGATACACGTTGGGGCTGGAGCAGTGAAAAGCTACGCTCAAATAGACTTTGGTTTTGCTGAGGTTACAAAAAAGCGAATCCTCCTCCGGCGGACAAGTGTCGAAGGAATGTATTCTATCTAATTTGATACGATAACTGAATAAAGCGAGTTGAAAATGAGGCGGTAAGTAACTCTGAAC
>JBATKU010000039.1:0-3165 GCA_049669725.1 Desulfobacterales bacterium | reverse complement strand
TTCTTGGCATAGGTGTCACATACGATGGGATTGTTCTTCTCTGTCTCTCGAGCTCTTGCCCACAGAGGCAACATCAAAGTCTCCTGAACTGGACCCAGGTCGATCTTAATATCCTGATTATTCATATTACCTCAGTGGTCATCATATCTATCCAATATATCATTATATTTTTTTGGCTGTCGCTGTCGCCTAAAAGCACTTTTAATCTTTTTTTCAGATGCAGCTTTTTATACCTAAACTGCATGATTTGCGCCGGCATGCGGCAACATATGCATCCAGAGCCGGTGTTCCTATTGAAATTATAAGTAAAATCATCCTCCGGCACACGAATTTGTCAACGACTCAGCTTTATTTGGGTAAGATCAGCGATACTGAGGCCATATGGTGGATTGAAAATCTGTATGCATAAAATGATTCAGGGTGATCCTTTCCTTGAGATCACCCTATTTACCAAGGGATATATTTTAAGTATCTCACGGATTTCAACCGGTTGATATGTTGGTTTTCATAGCAGGTATCAACGCACCGCATAACCAGTCAAAAAGGCCGGGTCGCAATAGCGTCAATTTCATCATCCTATGGTTTCTTCCGTCGTCGCTGCATTCCGGGAATTTAATCTCCTTTTTGTTCGGGTGGATATTTCGCTAAAAATCGTTTCAGATTTTCAAGCTCGCCCCCGAAAAATAGATGCAGCGGTTCGATGACCTTATCGATATCGCTTAAAATGCCATAGGTTGCCCCAACATGGGGCAGAGGCAATTTAAACCGTGACGCTTTATCGGAAAACCCCACCTCAAACTTTTTTATCGACCCCACGTAATATATACTAAAGCTGAATTTGGTATTCTGTTGCCAGAATTGGGCGTGGGATTTCCGGCTATCGCGCCAGGGATAGTCCCGGATGATTCTTTCGGCTGTGTGGACGGCGATGGATCTTTCTTCCAGAATAATATTTCTCTCTTGATCTGTTATATATAAGTCGTACCTGTTTTCGGTTGGCATCCAACATTTCCCTTGTTTCAGGTTATCATTCTAAAAACTCATGTATCCTCACACCTTCTGCGGATAATCTCTCTGCCGAGGGCTTGCCGAATTCGCCGCTGTTCGATCATGCCCACCTTCTAAAACCTGACATATCTTGATTATCTGAAATCTGGCCAAAGTGCATGTATGTTTTGTATATCTCACGGTTTTTGATGCCGTCAACACCGGAGATAGATAGCAGGTAGCAACACCCCAGTCTTGACATCTGGAAATTATGATGTCACAAACTTTGGTGGCCTCTGATAATTCCAACTTTGTTGGCGAGATACTCGGATCAATTGCCAATTCTATTTAAAGTCATGGTCCTGCAACAGAAGGACGGGAGTACGATAATCGCAACGTATTTTCATCGACCAGTCTTGTGCTAACCGTATCCATCCGCTGAGTGATAATAAACCCATAAAGCTGGCTATCGGGACCCCATATCTCTCGGACTCCGGTCATAGAAAAATCGGCACCAATTGGGCTGATATCGCCTTGACTCGTCGTGTTTTCTTTTACAAACTCCGTCCACGATTCCTGGTCTTTAATTGTCCTCCACCACCAACCTTTTTTATCACCTAACAATATTCTCCTATCGTCATTTTTCGGATCAAAAACGATGGCAAACGCCCTATACCTAATATGGTAATCTGACCAGTTATCGATCAGTTCCTGTTGGGTGACTTTTGAATCACCTTCCGATTGTGTTTTCAAATTTCCGTGGTTTCCCGAGCATCCCATGATGAATATTAATATTAGAATGGCTATTCCGGCTAATCTTTGGTTGTCCACAATTTCCTCCTTATCATAAACAAAACCCCAACATTTCTTTGAAAAGCTGAGGATTCTGTGTGATCAAATCATTTTTTCTCCGAGCATGAGGATAAGTTTATTATTTAGCGCTCCCTAAACTATATAATGCTAAGACTCAACAAGTTTCGAGTCAAGAAATGGGAATTGCAGATTCCGAAAACCCAAATTGCCCGAACTGCTGACTATATATTATTTAGACCCTGGTTAAATTGGTGATATGCTCTAAAATTAGCCCCAAAATTGATCGGGTTCCGTGTGAATGTAACTTGCCAATCTATGTAATTCGATAATCATCGAAATCTATGGTGATATAATGCAAGTATCACATGGTTTTAGCCGGACTGATAGGTTGTTTTTCATAGCAGTTATATTCACCGGACACCAAAGAAATGCGATTGATGATATCACAGGTATTTTTTGACCTTTAATTTTTGCCGATTAGGAGTTATCAAAACTTTTAGAACAGCAATCTCTTTGGCTGAGCGTGCTGGTTTTTATTCTTGGAAAAATTCAGGATATAATTTTTTTGCGCATTTCGGGCACATACTGTGGGAAAATTCTGCTTCAGAATGGTCACGAATATAAGATTCGATTTGCTTCCAATAGCCTTTGTCATCGCGTATTTTCTTGCAGTTTGAGCAGATGGGCAGCAAGCCGCCTAATGTTTTGATTTTGATAACTGCATCTTGAAGTTCAGCTATCAAATTTTCGCGCTCCTTTTCCGCTTGCTTGCGCTTGGAAATAGTTTTATTTTCAACAAATAAAACAACTATAATTGATAGCAAAAGGCCTAACGCTATTATAAATACCAGGGCAGAAGAACGAGATAACAATTTATCAAGCTGTTGTTTTCTGGCTGTTATGTCATAATAGATTTCAAAAGCGCCTCGAAAAATACCGTCGCTCATCAGCGGCACGTAGGTTTCTACCACATCGATTGCCATTAACTGACCTTCGAGTGATTTAGTCTCTTTATGAATACCCTTGCTGAGGACTTTTCCTTTTGCCACAATTTCATGAAAGTATCTTTGGCTATTTAAATTCCCAATTTCTTTAGGATCGGTAGAAAATATTATTTCTCCAGAATTTGAAAAGATTTTAAATTTGGTCAATTTAAAATTACTCTTAATATTTTCAATATCGCCGGATACATAATATCTAACGGTGTTTTTGCTGAGTTCCGTTTTTTTTGGAAGAAACATTGACACGAAGTGTTTTGCTATTTTTATAGCCTCATCGTTTGTGCTTTCATGAAAAAAATTATCAAATGAAGGGCGAATAACAAGATAGTCATATAGAGGCAATGTTGTTACCAGTATTATGGAT
>JBATKU010000038.1:0-4630 GCA_049669725.1 Desulfobacterales bacterium | reverse complement strand
GTTCGGCAATGTCCCAGAGCACAAAATCGGCATCCTTGCCCGGTTCGAGTGTTCCGATCCTATCCTGAAGTCCGAGCGCCCTGGCACCGTTGCGGGTCACGCCGGCAAGAGCTTCTTCCGGTGTCATTTTAAACAGGGTGCAGGCCATGTTGAGTATTAAAAGCAACGATGTCACGGGACTGCTTCCGGGATTGCAATCGGTTGACAGGGCGATGGGAATAGAGTGGCGGCGCAGAAGATCCAAGGGCGGTCGTTTTGTCTCTCTGAGGAAATAAAAAGCGCCGGGCAGCAGAACCGCAACCGTACCGCTTGCGGCCATGGCCTTTATGCCTTCTTCCGAGACATATTCCAGGTGATCAGCTGACAGTGCCTTGTAGCGGGCAGCCAGGCCTGCTCCCTGCAAATCCGATAACTGTTCGGCATGCATCTTTACCGCCAAGCCCAATTTTTTTGCAGCTTCAAAAACCCGTTCAGTCTGTTCAGGGGTGAACCCGATGCTTTCACAAAAGGCATCAACAGCCACGGCCAGCTGTTGCGCAGCCACCTCCGGCATGACGGTATGACAGACAAAGTCGATATAATCGTCGCTCCTGCCTTCAAATTCTGGAGGCAGTGCATGGGCACCGAGATAAGTAGGCACGACAGTTACCGGGTATTTTTCCCCCAGTTGCCGTGCCACCCGCAGCATGCACAATTCGGTTTCAAGATCCAGGCCGTAGCCTGACTTTATCTCCACTGTGGTGACGCCCTCCTGGATGAGAGTGACAAGGCGGGGAGTACTCTGGTTAAGCAGGGATTTTTCATCAGCTTGGCGAGTGGCAGTAACTGTAGATTTAATTCCGCCGCCTTGATGGGCAATTTCTTCATACGTCGCCCCCTGAAGACGCAGTTCAAACTCATGCGCACGGCTACCAGCGTAAACCAGGTGGGTATGGCAATCCACAAGCCCTGGGGTGACCCAGCCACTTTTCCCGTCATACACTTTGTCGACCCTGGATTCCAGACCAGCCGGCAAATCAATTCTTTTCCCAATCCAGGCAATCTCTCTCCCCCGTATGGCTATGGCGCCATCTTTCACCATTCCGTATGGACCGGTTTCGGCCATAGTGGCCAACTGGACATTAATCCAGAGCGAATCAACCTCTTCGGTAATCATTCTTTTGGCAGGATTCATTTTATGCCGATCTCCTTTACCAACCCTCTGCTGAAAGGTTCGTGGAGTGCTAACTATAACAAAGTTGTCAATCTTTTTTTAATGACGAAACTATTTTCAGTTAGGACAGAAAAGCGGCGATAGGTTAAGTTTCTCAGGAATATCAATACATGGCTTCGATTAAATCAGCAAACGCTTCGTTGATGAATTTGCGTTTGACTTTCATTGTCGGCGTCACTTCACCGTCTTCCTCGTATAGTTTTTTGGGCAAAATGGTGAATTTTTTCACCTGCTCGACCCGTGAAAGTGACTCATTCAGCCGTTTCAATTCCTGCGCGATCAGTAGGTTTATTTCAGGGTTCTGTGCGAGGTCTTTATAGGTCGAAAACTGGATTTTATTATCCTGAGCGTATTTGACCACATTATCTTCATCGATCATTATCAGGCAAGAAAGAAACTTCCGTTTATCACCGATCACAACGGCATCGTTGATATAGAGGCTGGCCTTCAGCTTGTTTTCGATATACTGGGGGGTGATGTTTTTCCCGCCGGCTGTGACGATGATATCTTTTTTACGGTCTGTAATGGTTAGATAGCCGTCTTCATCGATGGAGCCCACATCACCCGAGTGGAGCCAGCCGTCCACGATGGTTTCTGCAGTGGCTTCGGGGTTTTTGAAATAGCCCTTGAACACCCCCGGCGACTTTACCAGAATTTCGCCGTCATCGGCAATTTTGATCTGCACGCCCTTCAGGGGTTCGCCCACCGTGCCGAACTTGACTCGACCGATTGTGCTGGTGGTGGTGACGCCCGTTCCCTCGGTTTGCCCGTAACCTTCCACAAGGTTAACGCCGATGGAATGGAAAAAGTGCAGAATTTCAGGAGCTATTGGTGCAGCCCCGGAATAGGCCACGCGGATGCGGTCGAATCCCAGACGCTCTTTTAATTTACGAAACACGGCGAAGTGCGCCAATTTATACTGAATTTCTAAAACAGCGGGCACCGGTTTGAATTCCATCATCAGACTGGCGCGTTTTTTGCCGATGTTCAATGCCCAGTTGAAAATGAGACGTTTAAACCAGGTGGCATCAGCCATGCGGATCAGGATGGCAGAATAGTATTTTTCCCAGATCCGCGGCACGGCATGGCCTACCGTGGGGGAGATCTCTACCATGTTGTCCGTGATGGTGTCCATACTCTCGATAAAGTTGACGATATACCCCAGATCACTATGGGCGAGTACGGTAAAGAGCTGCTCGAAGATGTGGCAAAGCGGAAGAAATGACATGATCGCGTCGTTGTCATACATGGGGTTGTTAGACGTAAGGGCCTTGCCCATCCAGACACAATTGCGGTGAGTGAGCATGGCGCCCTTAGGAGGTCCCGTGGTTCCCGACGTGTAGATCAGCACAGATAGATCTTCGGGTCCGATTTCCCGAATCCTCTGGTCCAGCATGTCAGGGTTTTCCTGGGCCGCTTTTGCTCCCAGTTCACGCAGGTCGTCAAACGTCATGACCATGGGGTCTTTGAACTGGCGCAGCCCCTCGGTGTCCCAGACGATAATCTTTTCCAGCTTGGGGGCCCTTTCCCGGAAATGGAACCACTTGTCGAGCTGCTCTTCGTTTTCCACAAAGAAAAATTTGGAATCCGAGTTGGCCACCACGTATTCGACCTGCTGCCAGGCATTGGTGGAATAAACGCCGGCAGTGGCAGCACCGCAGCACTGAATACCCAGGTCAGCGTAGACCCACTCCGGACAGTTGTCGCCGATGATGGCTGCACAGTCGCCTTTTTGAAGGCCCATGGACATCAGGCCGCAGGCCACATGGGAAACATTCCTGTCATAATCGTTCCAGGTAATATCATGCCAGAGGCCCAGCTCCTTTTGGCGCATAGCCACCCGGTCGCCCCAGCGGGCAACAGCTGTCTTGAATTTGGCCGGTACACTATGATTGTTACTTTCAGACATATGCTGACCTATTTATTTGAAATATCGCGCAGCGATTTTACCGCCATGCTTTCTTGCGCTTCCAGCGCTGGTATCCCTTGGCGGATGTTTCCGATTTAACGCCCATGTAGAACTCTTTGACGTCCTTGTCTTCCATCAGGTCACAGGATTCACCTTTCATGACAAAACGCCCATTTTCAAGTATCAAACCGGTCTGGGAAACATTCAATGCCATCCTGGCATTCTGTTCCACGAGCAGAATGGTGACGCCTTCGGCATTGATTGTCCTGATAATATCGAAAATTTCTTTGACCAGTATCGGAGAAAGTCCGAGGGATGGTTCGTCCAAAAACAATAGCTTGGGCCGGCTCATCATGGCCCTGCCGATGGCCAGCATCTGCTGTTCGCCACCTGACAGAGTTCCCGCCCACTGGTTCGCCCGCTCTTTCAGTATGGGGAAGTAACTGTAAACTCGGTCAAAATCATCATCAATATTTTTTTTGTCATTGCGGGTGTAAGCACCCATAAGGAGATTTTCCCGGATGGTGAGTTCTTCGAATACCTCACGCCCTTCGGGAACCAGGGTGATGCCCATCCGCACGATCTTGTCGGTGTCCAGGCCGTCGATACGTTTGCCCATGAACTCGATGGTTCCCTTGTCCGGCTGGTCTTCGATGAGGCCCATGACCGTTTTTAAAATAGTGGATTTGCCGGCGCCGTTGTTACCCAGAATGGCCGTTATGCTGCCCTCTTCAACTGTTAGGGAAGCCCCCCGGATGGCATAAATCAGGTCATAGTAGGTTTCGATGTTTTTTATCTCAAGCAGCGCACTCACCTTCATCTTCTCCTAAGTAAGCTTTTAAAACTTCCGGATGCTTCTGAACGTCTTCGGGGTTTCCTTCGGTGATGGGGCGTCCGAAATTCAAGGCCAGGATACGGTCGGAAATGTCCATGACCATGTTCATGTCGTGTTCGATCAGCAGGATGGTGATACCCAGTTCATCCTGGATATCCTTGACCCAGAATATCATGTCCTGCTTTTCTTCGGAATTCATGCCGGCACAGGGCTCATCCAACAGTAAAAGTTCGGGCTCCAGGGCCAGCGCCCGACCAAGCTCAATCTGCTTCTGAGTACCGTAGGGCAGTCCGCCTACCAGTTTGTCCCGGGCGGTCTGCAGATCCAGAAAATCGATGATCTCCTCCACTTTTTTGCGGTGCACAACCTCTTCCCTGCCGGCAAAGGAGTTTTTGCCCCACAAAAAGCCGCCGCGGAAAAGACCGGTCTTCATGTAGAGGTGACGGCCCAGCATGATGTTTTCCATCGTGTTCATATTGTTGAACAACTCGATGTTCTGAAAGGTCCTGGCGATGCCCAGCCGCGCGATCTGGTCCGGTTTTCGGCCGGTGAGGGTCCGCCCTTCGAAGCGGACGGCGCCGGAATCGGGCCGGTAGATGCCGTTGATGCAGTTGAACAGCGTGGTTTTCCCTGAACCGTTGGGCCCGATGATGGCGTAGATCTCCCCTTTTTC
>JBATKU010000037.1:0-3890 GCA_049669725.1 Desulfobacterales bacterium | reverse complement strand
GCCTTGACGGGTTATCTGATATCCGTCAGTGACAGGCTGTGTGCGGATTGTAATCGCCGACGGGACCGCAATCCACTGAGAGTATTAGACTGTAAAGTGCCCGCCTGTCGGAAAGCATTAGCCGAGGCACCGTCTATCCAGGACTCGCTGTGTAATGATTGTCGCGCTGATTTTGATATGGTAATGAACTCTCTTCGTATACTTAGTGTGCCATACGTCGTTGACAAGGGCCTGGTGCGAGGGCTTGATTATTATACCCGTACAGCGTTTGAGATTCAGACAACCTCTCTGGGTGCTCAGAGTGCGGTGGCCGGTGGCGGCCGCTATGACAACTTGGTCAAAGAATTGGGCGGGCCTGATATTCCGGCCACCGGGTTTGCCATTGGGTTTGACCGGCTCGCAGAACTCGTCGGGTTGAATGCGCCGGACCTGGTTAAAAAGCCGGATATTTTCCTGGCGGCCCTGGGATCTGAAAGTCAAGCCTTGGCATTTGAATGGGTTTGCGCTTTAGCCAAGGCCGGCGTTCGGGGCGAGATGGATTTGGGCGATAAAAGCCTGAAGAGCCAGATGAAGCGGGCGGACCGGCTGGGCGCGGCCAGTGTTCTGATGGTTGGAGCAAACGAGTTGAAAGAAGGAACTGCTATCCTGCGTAACATGGAGACGAAGGAGCAGGAGTCTGTTGCGCTGGATAGTATAGTCGAAAACCTCATCAAAAAGATCCGTAAATAGCAACTGGTCGACAGGGCCATGTGGTAAAAGGTAGATGGTTTCAGGTTTCAGGTGTCAGGATAGAAGATTCCGAATAGCAGCCTGACACCTGACACCTGAAACCTGAAACCTTTTATTGCCAGCCACCAGAGACCAGCAGCCATCAACACACGTTTGACGAAAGGAGTAACACTAATTGGCAGATTTACTAGGAGACATGCGAAGGACTCACAGCTGTTGTGAGCTCGGTGCCAAAGATATTGGAAATGAAGTGATTTTAATGGGCTGGGTCCTGCGTCGCCGGGATCATGGCGGGGTCATATTTGTAGATTTGCGAGACCGCGAGGGTCTCACCCAGGTAGTTTTCAACCCCGAGGTCGACAAGGCCGTGCATGCCAAAGCCCATTCCATCCGCAATGAATATGTATTGGCCGTGCGGGGTAAGGTGGATCCGCGTCCCGAAGGCATGGTCAATCCCAATTTGGCTACCGGTGAAATTGAGGTGCTGGTCAGCGAACTTAAAATCCTGAATCCGGCCCAAACTCCACCTTTTCTAGTCGAGGACAATATTGATGTGTCGGAGAACGTCCGGCTCAAGTACCGGCACCTGGATCTTCGAAGGCCCCAGATGCAACGCAATCTGGTGTTAAGGCACAAAGCCGGCGCGTCTGTGCGGCATTATCTAAATAACCGGGATTTTCTCGATCTTGAAACCCCATTTTTAACGCGCAGCACCCCGGAGGGTGCCAGGGATTATCTGGTGCCCAGCCGTGTCAACCCCGGGCAGTTTTACGCTCTGCCCCAGTCGCCGCAGATATTTAAACAGCTGTTTATGATTGCCGGTTACGACCGCTATTATCAAATTGTGCGCTGCTTCCGGGATGAAGATCTGCGGGCAGACCGCCAACCGGAGTTTACCCAGATTGATATCGAAATGTCCTTTGTGGGCGAAGAGGATGTCATGCAGCTGACCGAGGGTATGATGGCCACGCTCTTTAAAGATGTGCTGGACCTGGAAATGGCCCCGCCCTTTCCTCGGCTGACGTATGCACAAGCCGTTGGACGCTACGGTTTGGATAAGCCCGACACCCGGTTTGGTTTCGAATTAAAGGATATTTCGGATATTGTTGAAGGTAGCGGCTTTAAGGTTTTTTCCGGAGCGGTTAAAAAAGGCGGCATCGTAAAAGCCTTGAACGCCAAGGGATGCATCAATTTTTCGCGCAAAGAAATTGACGATCTGACGGATTTCGTCGCCGTCTATCGCGCCAAAGGGATGGCCTGGATCAAGGTCAAAGAAAATGAATGGCAAAGCCCCATCGCCAAATTTTTCACAGATGAAGAAAAAAAGGCTCTGGCCGAGCGAATCGACATGGAGCCGGGAGATCTTATTTTTTTTGTGGCTGACCAGCCCAAAATAGTCAATGAGGCCTTGGGCAATCTCAGGAATCATCTTGGTCAAAGGCTTAGCTTGATCGACGAAGATCAGTTTGATTTTCTATGGGTAACCCGCTTTCCCATGTTTGAATATGATGAGACCGAAAAGCGGTATCAGGCCCTGCACCACCCGTTTACCTCTCCCCTGGAAGAGGATTACGACATGCTAAAGGATGACCCTCTGGCGGTTCAATCCCGGGCCTATGATCTGGTGCTCAACGGATTTGAGGTCGGCGGCGGCAGTATCCGTATTCATCAAAGGGAGATGCAGGAAAAAGTCTTCACGGCTCTGGGCATGGACCGCAAGGCTTATGAGGAGAAATTCGGATTTCTGCTCTCAGCCCTGGATTCGGGAGCACCCCCCCATGGCGGTATTGCCATCGGGTTTGACCGGCTGGTCATGCTGCTGTGCAGTGAATCCTCCATCCGCGATGTCATTGCCTTCCCCAAAACCCAGAAGGCCGCCTGCCTGCTCACCGGAGCACCCTCTACGACCAGCAAACAGCAACTGGAGGAGCTGCAACTGAAATTAAGACCCGGAATAAGCAGTTAAAATCATTATTCGGTTATAATTACCAAAAAGGCTCAGTCTTTTTGTTAGGAGTCTCCCAAAGTCTGCATATGTTGGAAAAATCCAAAAATGTGAGACTGTCCATGATTGACACCCGGGTATCAATATAGTAATAGAATGCCAAATAGTCTAACCAAAGGAGATAGGTCATGAAGAAATTTGTAATTATTCAGTTTATGGTTACCGGAATCATTTTGGCGTTGGTTTGCGGTCCTGTCGCTGCTTTTGAGCAGATTCCCAAGGAGTCCGGGTTTGATGGTTTCGTGAGGTTAGGCGGCGGCTACAGCTGGGTTAAGAGCAATATGGTTGCCGGGACCGACCTGGGCGACGTCGGCCAGAGAAAAATTGACTCGCTCGATGACAGCCCGGATTCAAAATCTGACGGGATTCCCCAATTTGATTGGAATGTAAAATATACCTTTGCCAGCACGCGAACCCAGCTTATTGCCGGTAGTCGGCTGGAAGATATTTTCCGTTTCGATGCCACCACCCAGGCCGGGGTACGCCAGGAGTTTAATAGTCTCGGCATCCTGGGCGCAAGCCTTGTCTTCACCACGCTGCCAACGGAGGTCTGGAAAGATCCCTATGTCGTTGATGATGGGCGAAAGAGAACGGATCGCACCTCCCGCGGTATCCTTCTGGCCTGGGAGCGAATGTTCAACTCAAATTTCGATCTGGATTACACCTATCGCAGCATCGATATTGACGACGAGCGCAGCGGCAATGCCCTGGTAGCTGCCGGGATGCTGACCGGCAGCCAGCAAGACAGGTTGAAGCGTAAAGGTGATGAACACCAGGTAAGGGGCGCCTATTTCTTCGAAATAGGTGAAAAGCATCTATTGAGTCCCCAACTCATTTTTAATTACAATGACCTTGACGGCGATGCCATGAAGAACTACGTCACCGATTTTCAGCTGACATATGCCTACTTTGGTCCGAAATTCGGTCTGTCATTGAATGGTTTCGTCGGTTATGCCGATTATGACAAGAAAAACCCGATTTACGGCAAAACCCAGGATGATACGCGTTACGGCGTTGGTGCGCTCGGGTCCTGGAAGAATCCCTTCGGCTGGAAGCCGTTCGGCATCGATAAATTTCGGTTGTATAGTCAAGCCGGTTATTTCGTGTCCGACTCGAACATTGATTTTTATGAGACCGAAATTTTTATGGCCACTGC
>JBATKU010000036.1:0-1518 GCA_049669725.1 Desulfobacterales bacterium | reverse complement strand
GTCAGTGCATATATCCGAACGCCAATGTCGAGAGAGGATTGACCGAAGCCTGCAAAGCGCACGCGCACCGTCTCGGAGTGGATCTTGGGATGGGCATGAAGCATCTCGCGAAACTTCACCAGCACATGGCGCAATTGATCATTTTCGGTCTCGTAGCGTAGACCGATGGTCGCGTTGATCAGCATCCGATCGCATTTCGCCCAGTTGATCAGCTGCATGTCTGCGAGGGCGGCGTTGGGAACCGTGATCACAGTGCGATCGAGCGCCCGGAGCTTGGTCGAGCGCACGCCGATGGTTTCGACGGTGCCGGTTTTGTCTCCAAAATTGCAGAAATCGCCGACCCGCACGGGCTGGTCCAGATAGAGCACGATGCCGCCGATCAGGTTTTCGAGAGTCGGGCGAATCGCAAGCGCGACGGCCAAACCACCAATACCCAGACCGGCTACCACGCTGTAAAGTGGTAGCCCCAGCTCCTGTGCTGCATTACCTATGATCACCACGCTGACCGCGGTCCCGATGGTACGAGCACCAAGGCGCCAGAGATGCGCGTCGAAGCTATCTTCCGGGATATCCCGTGCCTGTACGATGCGCTCGAAAATGATGAGCGCGACCAGCCATAACAGCCAGACCGTGGCGGCATGGATCAAAATGGTTGCCATAACGTCAACCACGGCCGAGAATGCGCCTGAAACATTGATCTGGTCTGCAATGAAATCCTTGAGGCTCCAGATCCCTACCAGGATCGCGATTGGCGTCAGGACACGACGCAGCAGGAAGCCGAGCCGATTGTCGGTTTCGCGGCGGTTGATCGCACGGTGAAAGACGAACAGCAGGAGTGCTGCGAGAGCACTAACGAGGACCACCACAATGACTTTCCATTTTGGTGTATCGAGCCAGAAGTCGCGCAGACTCTGCGGTACGATTCTGAGCACAGCTGCCGGGATCATCGGTCCGGTGAGCTGAGGCATAGCGCGATGCCAGCTAATGATAGGCAAAGACGTTTTCAAAGGCAGATTTTCAATGCCTTTGTAGAAACGCGGCGCCACCATAACCGTGCGCTCACTGAACAGAAACTCCCCCTCACGCGGTCCCTCATCGGCGCGGACGATCCGGATCGGGGTCCCGGGGATGCGCCATTTCGCGGGCGACACGCCATCTTCGAAGGCATCTTCGTCAGGAACACTTTCAGGGTTAGGCAATTCAACACGCCCGAGGATGTCGAGCAAATATGCAGTTGTGTCGCTCCCGATCTCACGGTGAGACGCTGGCGGAACAAGGGACAGGTTTAGCAGCGCGCGGAACTGAGATTTAATCGCGTGCATATGTTCGGCGAGCTCACGGGATTTTTTCAACCTATAAGATCGCAAGGCCTGTTCCAGCTCGGCCCTGAGGCGGAGAAAAGATTTGAGCGTGTTACGCGGGCTGTCCGTTCGGATGGGTCTGATCATGGGCTTACCGCTGGCAGTCTGCTGCGTCCCCGTGAGCGTGTTCTCCCCGACTGATTTGGTTTCTGTCGTT
>JBATKU010000035.1:0-41270 GCA_049669725.1 Desulfobacterales bacterium | reverse complement strand
TTCGGCTTCGGCGGGGGGCGTGAAGACATCTGGGAACCGGAAGAGGACATTTATTGGGGATCTGAGGCCGAGTGGCTTGGCGACAAACGCTACTCCGGCGACCGGGACCTCGAAAATCCTCTTGCCGCTGTGCAAATGGGCCTGATTTACGTGAACCCGGAGGGCCCGGATGGCAACCCGGATCCGGTCGCCTCCGGCCGTGATGTTCGCGAGACCTTCGCACGCATGGCCATGAACGACGAAGAGACCGTCGCACTGGTCGCCGGCGGGCACACCTTCGGCAAGTGTCACGGCGCGAGCCCTGCGACCCATGTGGGTCCTGAGCCCGAAGCCGCCGGCATCGAGGAACAGGGACTCGGCTGGAAAAGCAGCTTCGGCAGCGGCAAAGGCGGTGATACGATCAGCAGCGGCATCGAGGGCGCCTGGAAGCCGAACCCGACCAAATGGGACATGGGCTATCTGAAGGTGCTGTTCAAATACGAGTGGGAGCTGGTCAAGAGCCCGGCCGGCGCGAATCAGTGGCTGGCCAAGGACGTGGACGAAGAGGACATGGTGGTTGACGCCCACGACCCGTCGAAGAAGCATCGGCCGATGATGACCACGGCGGACCTCTCCCTTCGCTTCGACCCGATCTACGAGCCGATCGCGTGGCGTTACGAGCAGAACCCCGAGGAGTTCGCGGACGCCTTCGCCAGGGCGTGGTTCAAGCTGACCCATCGTGACATGGGCCCCCGTTCGCGCTACCTGGGCCCGGAGGTTCCGGCGGAGGAACTGATCTGGCAGGACCCGATGCCTGCCGTCGATCATGAATTGATCGACGAAAAGGACATCGCCGACCTCAAGGGCAAGATCCTTGCCTCCGGGCCGTCGATCTCCCAACTGGTCTCAACCGCCTGGGCGTCGGCGGCCACATTTCGCGGCTCCGACATGCGCGGCGGGGCCAACGGGGCACGCATCCGTCTTGCGCCGCAAAAGGATTGGGAGGTCAACCAGCCCGAGCAGCTTAAGACGGTGCTGGGGACCCTCGAGGGGATCCAAAAGGCGTTCAACGACGCGCAGTCCGGCGGGAAGCGGGTATCGCTCGCCGACTTGATTGTCCTGGGTGGATGTGCGGGTGTCGAGCAGGCTGCCAAGAATGCCGGTCACGAGGTGACCGTTCCATTCGCGCCGGGACGCACGGATGCCTCGCCGGAGCAGACCGACGTGGTGTCGTTCGCCGTACTAGAACCGGCTGCAGACGGGTTCCGTAACTACCTCAAAACCAAATACAGCGTATCGGCAGAGGAACTGCTGGTCGATCGGGCGCAACTGCTGACGCTGACCGCGCCTGAGATGACGGTTCTCGTTGGTGGTATGCGCGTCTTGAATGCCAACTTCGGACAGTCCCCGCACGGCGTCTTCACCAAGCGGCCGGAAACGCTCACCAATGACTTCTTCGTGAATCTGCTCGACATGAGCACGACGTGGAAGGCAGCCTCGGAAGACGAAGACGTGTTCGAAGGTCGTGATCGCACTAGCGGCGAACGCAAATGGACCGGCACCCGTGTCGACCTGGTCTTCGGGTCGAACTCCCAGCTCCGGGCCTTGGCGGAAGTCTATGCCAGTGAGGACGCCCAGGAGAAGTTCGTGACCGACTTTGTGGCGGCGTGGAACAAGGTCATGAACCTTGACCGCTTCGACCTCGCCTGATCGCGGCATAAACGTCTTCGAGGGCTTCTGAAGCGTATGCTGGACTGCAAATCGGATGATCAGGAAGGCAGCATAGGTATTAGTCCTTTCGAACCACCCTTTAAAAGCTAACATACTGATATAAATAGAGAAAGGCGAAGAAATAAAATTTTTCGCCTTTCTCACAGGGTTGCTATATCTTTATAACTACTTTAAATAATTATAAATAAAAGCTGGCTGGGGGACCAGGATTCGAACCTGGGTTAACGGGGCCAGAACCCGTCGTCCTGCCGCTAGACGATCCCCCAGTGCTGTGCGGCCCTATTTACTATTAAAAAATTTTCAGTGAGTCAAGGAAATTGTTGGTTGGTTGAACTATCTAAATAGTTGACTGGTTAGATATGGAAATTGGATTTCAACCGATCAGACTGTCTGACTATTTAACTAATTTTCTATTCGACTAATTAACTATTTGACGTTGCTTTGGTTTCTATAAACCGAATTGCCTTCTTCAGGCGCGGAATCACTCTCTCTTTGCCCAGAATTGCAATGATTTCAAAAATACCCGGGCTGGCGGTTCTGCCGGTCAGCGCGACGCGCACCGGCTGGGCGATTTTACCAAGTTTCAGGCCGGATTCATCCATTACGGCCTTAAATACGTTTTCCAAATCGGATTGGGTGTAATTTTCCAAAGATTCGAGTTTGGCGGTTAACATATTCAAGGGTTCCAGGGCGGCAGCTTTGAGAACTTTTTTAGCCGCTTTTTCATCGTATTCGATGTCGCTCCGGTAATAAAAAAGGGCCGCCGCAGCCATATCTCCAAGGGTCTTGCTCCGGGGCTGAAGGGTTTCAATGACTTCCAGAATGTAATCGCCCCCCTCGATTTCAATGCCGGCCTTTTCCATAAACGGTTTCAAAGGATCGACCAGATCCTGTGGTGAAGCCGCCATGATGTGTTCGGCGTTGATCGCCAGCAATTTGTCTAGATCAAATATTCCGGCTGAACGTCCGATATTTTCAAGATCAAAAACCTCGATCAACTCGTCGCGGGTGAAAAATTCCTGGTCCCCGTGAGACCATCCGAGACGAACCAGATAGTTCATCAGGGCTTCGGGCAGAAACCCCATGTCCCGGTATGCGGTGACCGACATCGCGCCGTGGCGCTTGCTCAACCGGGCGCGGTCATTGCCGAGCACCATGGGCACATGGCCAAAGGCCGGCAGCGGACTTCCCAGGGCCTCATACAGCAGGATCTGTTTGGGCGTATTCATCACGTGGTCGTCACCGCGGATAATGGTATTGATATTCATGGTAATGTCATCCACCACCACGACAAAATTATAGGTTGGTGTCCCGTCGCTGCGGCAAATGACGAAATCGTCCAACTCGTCATTCTGGAATACGATATTGCCTTTGATTACATCTTCAACCACGGTTGTGCCGGTGAGGGGGGCCTTAAAACGCACTACGGCCTGGTCCGATGTGTCCAGCCCTTTTTCACGGCATGTGCCGTCGTAACGCGGTTTGGCCCCGGTTGCCATGGCCTTTTGTCGCATGGCATCGATTTGCTCGGGGGTACAGGTGCAGTAATAGGCCTGGCCCGAATCGATCAGCTTTTGAATATATTCCCGGTAAATATCGAAACGCTGGGTTTGAAAATAGGGCCCATCGTCCCAGTCGATTCCAAGCCAATTCAGGGCGTCAAAAATGGCGTCCACAGAAGCCTGGGTGGAGCGTTCGGCGTCCGTATCCTCAATTCGCAGGACGAATTTGCCTTTCATGTGACGGGCATATAACCAGTTAAAAATCGCCGTTCGGGCCCCTCCTACATGAAGGAAGCCGGTGGGACTTGGTGGAAACCGTGTAATGACTTGATCCATATTTTTCACCTTGATAGACCAATTTTAGGCTAAATTGCTTTATCTTTGAATGTGGTAGTCAGTAGGACAATAACTAACAGATAATATTAATATTTATGATCTATTCAATTACTGCATATATCTTATATTAGGTAAATGATTAGTAAATTAAAGTTGCAGCAAAATTGATTAGTTGCGGGTCCATTTTCTTTATATTTCCTTAAAATTCTTACACTTATTGGCCTCTTAAAATTGACCGTGCCGGCCTGAATAAATAAATTTGACAAATGATATTAATCGGTTATATTATATGGCTAATAGTTGCAGGGTAAGTCATTAGCACAGAAGCAGCCCCATTACAAGAAAACAAAATTGAAGCGTTGTTTGAAAATCCTTGACATTCATCTTATTTTGAATTACTAGAACCGCACCTTGAAAATTAAGTACTTAATTTTATTGATTTATAAATATATTAAATAGTTAGGAGATTACTAATGGCAGTACCCAAGCGAAAGAAGTCCAAGTCGAAACGCGACAAACGACGAACACACCAAAAAACAGCGGCCCCGAATCTATCAACCTGTCCTGATTGCGGTGAGGCAACCTTGCCGCATCATGCCTGTCCCAGCTGCGGTTCCTACAAAGGTCGTACCGTTATTTCAACAGATGAGGATTAACGCCCAAATTTGTGAAGTATACCAGGTTTGCAACAACCCCCTTCGATTGATGGGGGTTGCTTTTATGCCAAACCACGTTTAGCAAAATCCACCAAAATATGTTCCCTTGATTGAGCAAAAAATGCTCAATCAGGCGTTAATTATTATTAGAAATCGGTGGCAACAACAACAAATTAGATTTCATTTCTTTAAACCATTAATTAGCAACTAATAACAGGTAACTATAGCAAGGAATTGAATCAATGGCCTCTGAGGAAACCCAACTCCAGGGATTAGATCAAGAGTCCCTGCAAATGGTACTGGATACTATTGCACAGCTGAGAAAGCGACTTTTAACCAAAGAAAAAATACTTGAATTCGATCGCAAGGAAATATTTCCGGAAGAAACGATCCGGGAAATGCTGGGGCCTGAGATTGGATTACAGCTGCTAATGCTGCCGGAAGCGTACGGCGGGATGGGGGGCGGCGCCAGGGACTGCTGTGCAATAACCCGGGAGATGGCCAAAATTTGCCTGGGCATTACCACCGCTTTTTTTGCCATTCAGCTGGGTGCTGATCCCATTAGGGTCGGGGGTACCGACGAGCAGAAGCAAAAATGGCTCGGTGCCATTGCAGAGGGCAAGGCGCTGGTTGCCTATGCGGTCACCGAACCCGATGCCGGAAGCAATGTGGTCGCCATCAAGACCAAGGCCGATCCCGTGACCAATGAAGCCGGTGAAATCACCGGATACAAGATAAACGGCAGCAAGCAGTTTATTTCCACCGGTTTGTATGCTGACTTCATTACCGTTTTGGCCAACACACCCGAAGGGGCCACTTTTTTTATCATGGAAAAAGGCACTGAGGGCTACACGCCGGGCAAAGGGGAAGAAAAGCACGGGATAAGAGCTTCCAATACCTCACCGCTGACGTTTTCGGATGCCTTCGTGCCGATTGAAAATTTGATCGGGGGCATCCCCGGCCGGGGATTCAAACAGGCCAGTGAAGTCTTCGGGTATACGCGGCTGATGGTTGCCGCCATGGGTTTGGGCGGTGGGGAAGCCGCCATGGAAATTGCCATCAACTATGCCAAAGAACGCATCCAGTTTAAAGCGCCTTTATCGGAAAAGCAGGGATACACCCACAAATTGATCATACCGAACGTCGTCCGGCTGGCCGCAGCGGAGGCTTTTATTGAGGAGACCTCGGCAAGGCTGGATTCCGGGGAAAAAGACCTTGAAGTGGAGGGCTCCATTGCCAAGCTGTTTGCCACCGAATCGGCCAACAAAGCGGCCGAAGACGCCATCCAGGCCCTGGGCGGCTACGGTTACATTGCCGAGTACGAGGTCGAAAAAATAAAAAGGGATGTGCGAATTACCTGCATTTACGAAGGTACCAGTGAGATTCAGCAAAATATTATCAGCATGTTTCGCTGGAAGAAAACCCGTAAATCCAAGGGCGCGTTTTACCTGTCCATCAGGGATGAGATGATGCGGCTGGACGGTGAGGTGGATGATATCGGCGGCCGGATATACGGACTTGCGGCCAGCGCTTTGAACCAGGCAATCGACCTGGCCCACGAACAGAAGTTGACCAAGCAGCAGTATGTCATGTTCGCTTTGGCGGATATGATGGCCCATGTCGAAGTGGGGGCCAGCCTGGCCCGTAAAGCTTTGGCGAAGGTTACAAATGGTCAGGCCGACGCAGGAAAGATGGAACTGATTTCACGGCTGTTCGCCAATGAGACGGCCCAGATGGTATCCCAGGGCATCTTAAAAATCGTGATGGGCTGTGGTGCCTGTGATCTGGATATGACCAATGATTTTATGCAGAAAATTGCCTACACTGAGCTGACGGCAAGCTGTCAGAACATAATCAATGATATGGATAAGCTGGCCGACATCGTATTTGAGAGGGTGTCATGACGGACAGTGTCAAACGGACGATTCTGGTTACCGGCGGTTCCAGAGGGATAGGCCGGGGAATTTGCCTGGCTTTTGCCCATGCCGACAACCGCATCTTTTTTAACTATTCGTCAGCCGGTGAGGCGGCGGCTCAAACGGAACAGCTGGTGGCCGAAGCCGGCGGCACCGCCACCGGCATACAGGTGAATGTTGCTTCTGAAAAAGAGGTCTCGGGATTTGTTGCACGTGCCCTGGATGAAACCGGACGAATTGATGTTTTGGTCAACAATGCCGGTATTACCCGGGACGGGCTTCTTGTTCGCATGAAGGAATCCGATTGGGAGGATGTCCTTAACATCAATTTAAAAGGGACGTTTCTTTGTATCAAGGCGGTCACCAAACCGATGATGAAACAACGCTACGGTCGCATCATCAACGTTTCATCGGTGGTAGGGGTGAGCGGAAATCCGGGTCAGGCCAATTATGTCGCCTCCAAGGCCGGTATCATAGGCCTTACCAAAGGAGTTGCCAAAGAGTTGGCCTCACGGGGTATCACCGCCAATGTGGTGGCCCCGGGTTACATTGAAACCGATATGACGGCAGATCTTCCCGATAAGGCCAAAGAGGCCATGGTAAACCAGATTCCTTTAGGTCGCGCCGGAACGGCCGAAGACATTGCGGCGACGGTTGTGTTTCTGGCGTCTGATCAGGCTGCATATATTACGGGGCAGGTTATACACGTATCAGGAGGTATGTACATGTGAAGCGGTTTCCTAACCGCATCTAATGTCTGATAGCTGCGTTGCAGCCCGATTGAAAATGCTCACGTACTTAAGTGTACGCTCCGCTTTTCAATCGGTCTGCGCCTTGCTCTCGAACATTATCTACGATTATGAAACCGCTTCAACATAATTTAATAAATCTGACCACTTGAAGCCTGTTCACATCCTGTCAACTATGAACTATGAGCTTTTAGCTGTGAGCTCTGCGAACATTTTTATAATCACCATTGTCTGCGGCCGTTTGGGCCCAGCTATCTGGAAGGAGGTAACTCTGATGTCTGTTGAGGAAAAAGTTAAAAAGATTATTGCTGAAAAACTGAGTGTTGATCTTGACGAAGTCATACCCGAGGCGTCTTTTGTTGACGATCTGGGAGCAGACTCCCTTGATCTGGTTGAATTAATTATGTCCATGGAAGAAGAGTTTGATGTTGAAATATCTGATGAAGATGCCGAAAAGATCGCTACCGTCAAGGATGCCATGGACTATGTAGCGACACACTAAACGGCAGACGGGTTCTGGATATCCCCTTTGATGAATTCAAAGGATGGGGTCGATTTTGCCATGCTGTTGGCCCTTCGGGCCCCGTGGTAGCGGTCCATCGGGAAAGCCGGAGGACTTCAGATCCCATGTTGTTCCGCCGTCGGCGGACGGGAGGCGGTTGTCTTGCCTCTTGGCGCCTTGGCTTTGAAGCCCTGCGGCTTTTGCAATTAGCGAAAATTGAACGAGTAAAGCATATGAAGAAACGCGTTGTTATCACAGGGTTGGGACTTGTCACACCGGTGGGTATTGGCGTTGAGCAGACGTGGGAGTCTCTGTGCGCCGGGAAATCGGGTGCGGCAGAAATCACGCATTTTGACGCATCCGCTTATCCGACAAAAATTGCTGCTGAAGTCAAGGATTTCAACCCGCAGGATTTCATGCCTAAAAAAGATGCCAACCGGGTTGAACCCTTTATTGCGTTTGCTCTGGCAGCCTGCCGTATGGCCGTTGAGGACTCCGGCCTGGTAATAGATAGTTCTAATGAATCCAGAGTCGGGGCCATAACAGGATGCGGGCTGGGCGGGTTGAGCTTCATGGAGGATACCGTCCTTAAGGTTTCCAAACAGGGGCCGCGGAGAGTAAGCCCCTTTTTTATTCCCATGATGATTGGAAATATGGTTCCCGGAATGATATCGATCCATTTTGGCGCCAAGGGACCGAATTCTTCGCTTGCCACGGCCTGCGCGGCCGGCGCCCACGCAGTGGGAAATTCAGTCAGACTGATCCAGGACGGAACCGTGGATGCCATGATTACCGGCGGCAGTGAAGCGGTTATCAGTCCAACCTGTGTAGCCGGCTTCGGCTCTATGAAAGCCCTGTCGACCCGCAATGATGAACCTGAAAAAGCATCACGCCCTTTTGACAGAGACAGGGACGGTTTTGTGGTAGGGGAAGGCAGTGGTATTTTAATTATAGAAGCCCTCGATCATGCCCTTGAGCGCGGCGCTCCTATCTATGCCGAAATTACCGGATACGGCATGAGTGGAGACGGCTATCATATGACCTCACCGCCACCGGACGGGGACGGTGCCGTTCGGTGTATGACGGCGGCCCTTGAGGATGCTGCGCTTGACTACAGCCGGATTGACTACATCAATGCCCATGGTACCTCCACCCAGTTGAACGATCTGTATGAGACCCGGGCGATAAAGACGGTGTTTAAGGAGCATGCCCACTGTTTGGCCGCAAGTTCGACCAAATCGATGACCGGGCATTTGCTCGGGGGAGCCGGTGGTATAGAGACCGTTTTCACTGCACTGACCGTTCATCAAGACACGATTCCGCCGACCATCAACTACGAAAATCAGGCCGAGGAATGCGATTTGGATTATGTGCCCAATGTCGTCCGTAAAGCCAAAGTACAAAATGCCATGACCAATTCCTTTGGATTCGGTGGTACCAACGCTTCACTGATTTTGTCGAAATATTCTGAATAGTTGTGGAGGTTTTAAACCAGTATGGTAAAAACAGAAAATCGCCCTTCGTGGGAAACTTATTTCATGAATATCACCAACCTCGTAGCCGAGCGTTCAACCTGTCTCAGGCGGGCGGTAGGTGCCGTTCTGGTCAAGGATAAGCGCATTTTGTCAACCGGATATAACGGCGCGCCGGCCAATCTCAAACACTGCCTCGAAGTTGGCTGTTTGCGTGAGCAAATGGGCATTGAATCCGGTAAAATGCATGAGCTCTGCCGGGGAATTCATGCTGAACAAAATGCAATTATTCAGGCCGCTTACCATGGCGTTTCAGTTAAAGGGGCCGTCATTTACTGCACCAACCAACCCTGTTCCATTTGCGCACGGATGATTATCAATGCCGGAATTGTAAAGATATACTACCATTCAGGCTATGCGGATCCCTTGGCCAAAGAATTGCTGGCTGAAGCCAATATTGAATTAAAACAAATAGAATCCGATAATGAGGGGGAACGCTCATGAAATGTCCTTATTGCGGCGAAACTGACAACAAAGTAATCGATTCCAGGTTGAGCAAGGATGCCAGTGTGATCCGGCGGCGCCGGGAGTGCATCGATTGCAGCCGGCGGTTTACCACCTACGAGCACATTGAAGAAGTTCCCATTATGATCATTAAAAAGGACGGGCGGCGAGAAGTTTTCAACAGGGAAAAAGTGCGCAGCGGTGTAAAAAAGGCTTGCGAAAAACGCAACATCAGCATGAATGTGATCGAAGAATTTATTGATGATCTGGAACGGGATTTACGAGAGATTGGTGAAAAGGAGTTGCCAGCATCCGTTGTGGGTGAGAAAATTATGGCAAAATTGCACGAACTCGATGACGTGGCCTATGTGCGATTCGCATCGGTTTATCGGGAATTCAAAGATGTGAATGATTTTGTTTCGGAATTGAAAAGCCTTTTGAGCAATCATGAGAAACCAGAGGACAGATAACCCGTCTTCGCCTGACGGCTTCGCCGCGGCAGGCAGATGACAGAAGGCAGAAGAAAGGGGACTGAAAATAGTTGAATAGTCAGCTAGTCCAATCGGTTGAAACCCGAATGCCCTATATATTAGTGCGATCATTATAATTTAGACACCCCCTCGGACCGCGCAACTGCGGAGAATATTTCTCAACCCGATGTCTACTTATTTTCGCTCGCATTCGTAACTGTTCAACTAATCAACCAGTCAACTAAAAATGGATGACCAGCATTTCATGCAAATGGCCCTGGACCTTGCGATTAAGGGGGAGGGATATACCTCGCCAAATCCTATGGTTGGGGCCGTTGTGGTAAAAGACGGCGCGATAGTGGGCGACGGGTATCACGAAGTGGTCGGTGGACCCCACGCGGAGGTCAATGCCCTTGACGCTGCCGGCGAACTCGCTTCTGGTGCGACCCTCTTTGTTACCCTCGAGCCCTGTAACCATACCGGGCGTACTCTTCCCTGCACCCAAAAGATACTGGAAGCCGGCATCAGCCGGGTGGTGGTTGCCATGTCGGATCCGAATGAGAATGTCGTCGGCGGTGGATCTGAATATTTGGAACGCCACGGGCTTCAAGTGACAACCGGTGTTTGTGAGGAGCAGGCCCGGAAACAAAATGAGGCATTTATCAAATATGTTACTACCGGTCAGCCATTTGTGATTGCCAAATGCGCCGCAACCCTTGACGGACGGATAGCCACCCGTACCGGTGATTCCAAATGGGTAACCGGGGAGGCGGCCCGCCGGTTCGTCCATCGTTTGCGCCATGCGGTTGATGCGATCATGGTGGGTATCAATACGGTAAAAATGGATAATCCGAGTTTGACCACCCGTCTCGACGATCGGGAGGGCAAGGATCCGGTAAGAATCATTCTTGACTCCCACCTTTCCATTGATCCCGGTGCAAGGGTATTGCAGCAACCTTCTGGTGCCGATACGATCCTGGTGGCCGGCAACGGTGTGGCGCGGAATAAAAGAACAGCTTTAGAAAAGGCCGGCGCCCGGGTGATCGAGGCTTCGCTCAAGGATAATCAAATTGATATGGCCGCTTTAATGGTGCAACTTGGCGCCAGGGAGATTTCCAGCATTTTAATTGAGGGTGGTAGCCGGGTGATGGCCTCGGCTTTTAACACCGGCATTGTGGACAAAGTGCAGTTTTTCTATGCGCCTAAAATTTTAGGCGGAGATGACGGTGTCCCCATTTGCAGCGGTCCGGGTGCGGAACTGATGAGCCAGAGTGTAGCGTTGAAAGATATCGCGGTTCATCGTTTTGATGATGATGTTCTCATTGAAGGGTATGTTGAAAAAGCCTGATTTGTACTTATCTTATTGCGTTAGACGGTTTGGAGGGTTTAGTTCGTTGGAATGGCGGAGGTGGTTTTTGTGGTTGGAAGATCTGGTTCAACGAGCCCAACGATCAAATCGAACTTAACGAAACAAAACGGACCTTAGGCGATGTTCACAGGAATAATTGAGGGTTTGGGCGCAATCTCCGCCATTCGATCAGCCGGCCGGGGAAGACGCCTGACCGTTGAGGCTGATTTTGATCTGCATCAGACGAAAATCGGTGACAGCCTTTGTGTCAGTGGTGCCTGCCTGACGGCAGTTAAAATCGACGGCAGGCATTTTGAGGTTGACATTTCCCCCGAAACCCTTCAAATGACGACCTTCGGCCAGGCCAAAGTCGGCCAACGGGTGAATATCGAACGGGCCCTGCGGCTTTCGGATCGAATCGACGGGCACTTGGTGTCGGGGCATATTGACGGTGTCGGAACTATTCGACAACGGGAAACCCTGGGCAATGCGATCATTGTGACCATCGAGGTTCCCGAATCGTTGGCAAGATATATGATTAACAAGGGCTCGGCTGCGGTAGACGGTATCAGCCTGACCATCAATAGTTGTGATGCCGGCAGCTTTGCCGTAAGCGTCATCCCTTATACTGCGAAATGGACGACAATTGGCTTTAAGAATATAGGCGACCCCGTCAACATTGAAACTGACATGCTTGGTAAGTATGTCGAACGATTCATGAACGCACGGCCGGACCGGAATAAAGCAGAAGCTGAAAAACCATCGGCTATTGATAGGGCGTATCTGCAAAAGACGGGATTCATCGATTAAAACTTGTTTCAAAGAAAACTAAATTAAACTAGAAAAAGATTTTGGAGAATTTAGGAAAAAATGCCACACCTTACGATTGAAGAGACGATTCGAGATATTCGCAAAGGACGAATGGTCATCCTGGTGGATGACGAGGACCGGGAAAATGAGGGTGACCTTTGCATGGCTGCTGAGGCTGTGACTCCCGAGGCTATTAATTTTATGGCCAAACACGGCCGCGGGCTGATCTGTCTTCCGATGACCCCGGATAAAATCGATGCGTTGGATCTTCCCCCGATGGTCGACAACAATACCTCCCCTTACGGGACCGGTTTTACCGTGTCCATCGAAGCCCGATGCGGCGTTTCCACCGGTATTTCAGCTGCCGATCGGGCCACTACGATCCTAACCGCCGTGGCAGATGATGCCAGACCCCGAGACCTAGTGCGGCCCGGCCACATTTTCCCCCTCAGGGCGCGGCAGGGTGGCGTTATCGTCAGGGCCGGTCAGACCGAGGGGTCGGTCGACTTGGCGCGCCTGGCCGGTATGAAACCCGCCGGGGTTATCTGCGAAATCATGGATGAAGACGGTACAATGGCCCGAATGCCGAGCCTTGATAAATTCAGTGAAAAACACGGTGTGGGCATCTGTACCATCGCTGATTTAATTGAATACCGCATGCGGATGGAATCCTTTGTGCACCGTGCCGCCGAAACCAATATTCCCACATCCGTTGCCGGCGATTTTAAAGCCATAGTCTATGAGAATGATGTGGATAACCTTTTGCACATTGCCATGGTCAAAGGCGAAATTGATCCCGAGAAACCTATCCTTGTGCGCGTCCATTCGGAGTGTTTAACCGGCGATATTTTCGGGTCCCTGCGTTGTGATTGTGGACCACAACTTCACAAAGCCATGGCCAAAATGGAAGCAGAAGGCAGCGGCGTGCTTTTGTATATCCGGCAGGAAGGCCGCGGCATCGGACTGGTCAATAAAATTAAAGCTTACGCTCTGCAGGAAGACGGTTTTGATACGGTTGAAGCCAACAAAGAGCTAGGCTTTGAACCGGATATGCGCAATTACGGCATCGGGGCACAAATTCTGGTTGATTTAGGTGTCCGGAAAATGAGGCTTTTGACCAACAATCCCAAAAAAATGGTGGGACTGGATGGATACGGTCTCAGTATAACAGAACAGGTGCCCATTGAAGTCGAGGCCAATGAACACAATAAGTGTTATCTGGAATGTAAAAAACTGAAGATGGGGCATATGCTGAACGTGGATGCCAATCCCTAAATCCGTTTAAAAAGAATCATCTATTTGACTAGTCAGCTATTTTTCTATTTAACTAAAATCGAAAGGAGCGCACATGCCGAAAATCCATGAGGCGAAACTTATTGCTGAGGGTAAGAGGTTCGCGCTGGTTGTCAGCCGCTTTAATGATTTTATCACCGAAAAGCTTTTAAGCGGTGCTCTGGATGCGCTGATCCGCAGTGGTGCCAATGATAAAGATATTGAGGTGGTAAAAGTCCCCGGGGCTTTTGAAATTCCCCTGGTGGCCATGAAAATGGCAAAAACCAAACGCTTCAATGCCGTTATTTGTCTGGGCGCCGTCATAAGGGGTTCCACCCCCCACTTCGACTATGTCAGCGCCGAAGTAACCAAAGGCGTGGCCATGGCCGGCATGGAATCTGACACTCCGGTTATCTTCGGTGTTATTACCACGGATACCATCGAGCAGGCAATTGAACGTGCCGGTACAAAAGCCGGCAATAAAGGTTGGAGTGCCGCCGTGGCTGCTATCGAGATGGCAAATCTGTTTGAAGCGATTGATTAGATAAGATCATGGGAACTCGTCGTCGGGCGCGAGAGCTCGCCATGCAGGCGCTTTTTTACATGGATATGAGAAATAAAGCATCTGAAGAGATGCTGGAGCGCTTCTGTGGAAATTTCAACCCTTCGAAAAAGACACGACCGTTTTTTCTCAAACTGGTAAACGGCGTCCTGGAGGTAAAAGGCGAACTCGATGCCCTGATCGTGCGATTTTCAAAAAACTGGGACATCAACCGTATGTCCTGCGTGGACCGTAATGTGATGCGCATTGCGGTTTTTGAATTCCTTTACTGTGACGATATTCCCCCGAAAGTGTCCATTAACGAAGCCGTCGATGTCGGGAAAAAATTCGGTACGGAAGAATCCGGAGCCTTCATTAACGGAATCATGGACAGTATCCGCGCGGAGTTGGAGGAAAAGGGAAAGCTAAATAAGGTGGATAAGCTCGAAAATTTATAAAGGAGGATATCATTTTGATTATCAAAACACTGGCTGTCGGGCCGATCCAGGCAAATTGTTTTATTCTGGGCTGTGAGGAAACTTTGGCGGCGGTGGTTATTGATCCCGGAGAAGAAGCTGATCGAATTTTACATGCTCTGGCCGAATCTAACCTGACCGTCAAATATATTATTAACACCCATGGTCATATGGATCATGTCAGTGCCAATAAAAGGATACATGAAGTTACCGGCGCTCCAATTTTCATTCATCCCCTTGATGCACCGATGCTCAATCAGGTAGCCGACAGTGCTGCCGCGTGGGGTCTTAAGGCCGAAAACTCGCCGGCCCCGGACAGGGAACTGCAAGATGGTGATGAGATTGCCTTCGGCACCATAACCCTGACCGTCATTCATACGCCGGGACACACCCGGGGCGGAATTTCCCTTTACGCTAAAGATGATGTTTTTGTCGGCGATACCTTGTTTGCAGGTTCCATCGGCCGGACAGACTTCCCGGGAGGCAGCTTTGAGACCATCAAGGAGAGTATCCAGCAGAAACTGTTCAAACTCGGCGACGATGTCAGGGTTCATGCCGGGCATGGGCCGACGACCACCATCGGGCAGGAAAAGCGCCATAACCCCTTCGTGGGAGAGAATGCCTCGTTTTTGGGGTAAAAACTTAATCCGGTAAAATATTAATCAAACTGGTTTTTATCCATCCTCGAAAATTAATTGATGCTATCCGCTTGCGCACTTAATTGGAGTTTCGCCTGTGCTTCTCCATATTCGATTCCCTGCCTTTTTAAGATATCGTAGTAGATCATGATTTGTTTGACATACATAACGGGCTCGGTGCCCCGGCAGTAGCCATATTTAGCCTTTTTATAATATTTCCGATATCTTAATAATGGCAGCGTTTTGCTCAGTGACTCCCACAAATTGGGGTCTAAATTCTTTTTGATGGCCAGCTTGCGGGCATCCTGGATATGGCCCTGACCCACATTGTAGGCCGCCAGAGCAATCATCAGACGGTCATCGTCTGCTACGCTGTCAAAATGGTCATATAAATTTTTTAAATGCTGTACCCCGCCATTGATGTTATCCACCGGGTTATAAATATCGTCCACTTCCAGGCTGCGGGCCGTGCTGGTGAGCAGCTGCATCAAACCCTTTGCGCCGGCATGGCTCTTGGCCCATGGATCCAGATGAGATTCCTGGTAGGCCTGGGCGGCAATCAAACGCCAGTCGAAACCGTGCTTTTTGGCGGCGGCCTTGATAAACGGGCTGTAGCGGGACAGCTGACTTTTGACCCGGCGATGAAAGGACCTCAGGTCGACGTAATCAAAATTTCCTATATCTCCGTAGTATTTATTGTATATTTCATCAAACCGACCGCTCTTATTGATGGATGCAAAAAAGGAGTTGATTTTTTCCCGAAGCTGATGGGCTTCGGGATGCACAGCCCAGCCGAGATGCTGCAAATCACTGATCGCGCTTGCCATAACCGCCCGGGGATAATGGCGTTGATTGAGCAGGGCGATATTGCTGTCGGCCACGGTCAATTCGATTTCACCCTCGGCCACCTGCTGGATCAGCTCCTCGGTGGCTAAATCCTTATGCAGTTCGAGGGTAAAACCGATACCCTGCCTGCGGAGTTCCTCAAGCCGCTCCTGGTAGGCTGTTGCCATTTGGACGTGGATGGTTTTTCCGGCAAGATCGGCAACATTTTTTATTTTGGCACGGTTTCGATGAGAAATAATGTGCTGCTGGATATCCATGTATCCGTCTGAAAAAGCAACCCGTTTTTGTCTTTTGGGAGTAACGGTTATTCCCGCTGCAATTAAGGCCGCGTTGCCGTTCTTTAACTCCGCAACCATTTGGCTCCAGTTTTCAGTGATTTTAATTTTCGCCGCGACACCCAGATAATCGGCGAATTCCTGGGCCAGATCATACTCAAATCCCATGGGCTGATCACGATAAAGATAATAGCAATGGGGGGTATTTCTGGTTATTATCGTTATCTCCCCGGCTTTGAGAATTTTGTGAAGGGTGACAAATTTATAATCACTGATGATGGGATTTATTGCGTAAAAAACGCCGACTACCCACAAAATCAGGATAATGAGCGCAAATACGCGTCCTTCATGAAAAAGCTTATGGATTGCTGATGAACTCATTTAGTCTCTATTTCGGCCGATTTTGATTTTAGTTGAATAAGTTTAGTTGGTTTGAATCGTTTGGATGGCTTGGATCGTTTTCACGACCCTAACGAACTTAATCTTCTAAACGATTAAAACGATCTAATCGTTTAAAACGCCCCCAGTTGACAGGGCTTGATTTTAATTTCCAGGGCTTCACAGGCGGCACTGACGGCCATTTTGGGGACTTTGAACCGGTCTGCGATGCTCCAGGCATGGTGACAGGCAAGTTTTCTGGCTACCAGGGCCTCCCGCAGCGCATCCTCCATCTGCTGATTTTCAGGTACCCGAGGTTTAACCTTCTTTTTTTCAGGGCCGTAGCCAAACAACCCCAACTGGCATTTAGAAATTCTAAATTCCAGCAAATCGATTGCCTTCCCGATTTCAGCCGGGGAGATCTTCAACTCTTTGGCAATCTGAAAGGCAACGGCGCAGGCTACTTCCCCATTTTTGGCCTTTTTTTTGATTTTGTCTGTTGCAAGCGGGTCTGCCTGGGCGTTTGCTCCATGTTTGTTTGAAAATTTTTGCTCCTTATCACGCGTCATCAAAAATCCCCCCTATCCTCAAAGTTTTGGATTCATTGACATGTTCAAAAAAATGTCAAAGTTGGGTGTGGCTGACGGTAAATTCGACTCTATTGCACCGCAAATCCAGACTTGAATAAAGCCACCTTGTTTGATAATCTAAAAATTTTAAGGGCCCGAAAATTTTTTGTCAAGTATATCACGAATTCACTTTTGTTGGCAATCTCTTGGCAGCTGGTTACTTGTCGCTGGTCACCGGCTTTTGGTAGCTGACCACTTGAGAACGGCAGAGATCGACGAGTGACCAATACCCGGTACCTAGAAGCTATCAAATAGTGTTGTGGAATGCGCTTTATCCTTAATCGAAATAAAACACGTCAGATTATGGTCGGCAATGTTCCGGTGGGGGGAGGGGCGCCCGTTTCGGTGCAGTCCATGACCAATACACCGACTGCTGATATAAATGCCACTGTCTCGCAGATCGAGCGCTTGCAGAATGCCGGTTGTGAAATTGTACGGGCGGCTGTGCCTGATATGCAAGCAGCGGATGCTATTTCCGCCATCAAAGCCAAGATCTCCATTCCGCTTATCGCCGATATCCATTTCGACCACCGCTTGGCCATAGCTGCTGCCCGCGCGGGCGCCGATGCGTTGAGAATAAATCCCGGTAATATCGGAAGCACCCGTAAAGTAAAAGCCGTGGTTGACTGTGCCAAAGATCTCGATATTTCAATTCGAATCGGTGTAAACTCGGGTTCTCTAGAAAAGGATATCCTTGAAAAACATAGCGGTGTCACCGCCGCTGCCATGGTGGAAAGTGCCCTGCGCAGCGTGGAGTTGATAAAATCTTTTGATTTTCACCAGATTAAGGTTTCTTTAAAAGCCTCAGACGTTGCGCGTACGGTTGAGGCCTATCGCCGTTTATCTGCCCAAACTGATTTACCGTTGCATGTTGGAGTGACAGAGGCCGGATCACTTTACGCCGGAATCGTTAAGTCGGCTCTGGGGATCGGGACCTTGCTGGCCGATGGTATCGGAGATACGATTCGGGTTTCGTTGACCCGTGACCCGGTTGAAGAAGTCCGGGTCGGATATGAAATTCTAAAAGCCCTGGGTATTCGGCAGCGGGGGCCGGAGATAATCTCCTGTCCAACCTGCGGGCGGTGCAACATCGAGTTGTTTAATATTGTCGAAGAGGTTGAAAAAGCCTTACTGAACACTTCTTCGACGATTAAAATAGCGATTATGGGCTGTGTGGTTAACGGCCCCGGAGAGGCGCGGGAGGCAGATATCGGCATAGCTGGAGCAGACGGCAGCGGCATTCTTTTCCGACGGGGAAAAGTCGTCAAAAAGTTTCCCCAGGAAAAACTGGTTGAGGTATTGCTGAAAGAAGTCGAAGCATACGAGAACAATAGAAAGGACCAACATGGGAAGTAAAGTACAGGCAGCTATAGCACCGACAAGAGCCGAAAATTATCCGGAATGGTATCAACAGGTGATTAATGCATCCGATCTGGCGGAGCGTTCACCGGTCAGAGGGTGCATGGTAATCAAGCCCTGGGGCTATGCCATCTGGGAAAATATCGTCCGGGTAATGGACGATATGTTCAAAGAGACCGGAGTTAAAAATGCATATTTCCCGCTCTTTATCCCCTTAAGCTTTCTCGAAAAAGAAGCCGAGCATGTCGAAGGCTTTGCCACCGAGTGTGCGGTGGTCACCCACCACCGGCTCGAGAAAGGGCCTGACGGCGGTCTGGTTCCGGCCGGTGCTCTGACCGAACCGCTGGTGGTTCGGCCGACTTCTGAAACGATCATCGCAGATTCTTTTGCCAAATGGGTGAGCAGTTATCGCGATCTTCCCATTTTAATCAACCAGTGGGCCAACGTTGTCCGTTGGGAAATGCGGACCCGGATGTTTTTAAGAACCAGTGAATTTTTATGGCAGGAAGGGCACACAGCCCATGCCACCGCCGAAGAGGCCATTGAGCGCACAAAGCTCATGTTAGATGTTTATGCCCGCATGGCGGAGGACTATCTGGCCATGCCGGTAATCAGGGGCCGAAAAACTGCGGCCGAGAGATTTCCCGGAGCCGTGGACACCCTTTGTATTGAAGCCATGATGCAGGATCGCAAGGCCCTGCAGGCCGGCACTTCTCATTTCCTGGGGCAGAATTTCGCCAGGGCCTCCGAAATTAAATTTCAAACTGCGACAGAAAACGAAGACTATGTCTGGACCACCTCCTGGGGTTCATCAACACGTCTGATCGGGGGATTGATAATGACCCACGGTGACGATGACGGTATTATTTTGCCGCCCAGAGTCGCTTCGGCCCATGTTGTATTGATGCCGATTATCAGAAAACCCGAAGACAAAGAAAGCGTAATGGGTTATACCAACAGCCTGGCACAGACTCTGAAAGAAAAATATTATCACCATCGCAAAATTGTGGTGGAAATCGATGATCGCAACATCGGGGGTGCCAAAGGCTGGGAGTGGATCAAAAAAGGGATCCCCTTGCGGGTTGAAATCGGTCCCCGGGATATCGCCGAAGATTCTGTTTTTGTCGGGCGGCGCGATAAGTCGCACAAGGAAAAAGTTTCTCTGAAAAGAGATCAATTTGTGGCGGAAATATCCAATATCCTGGATGAAATTCAGAGGAATCTATATGCACGGGCGGAAGTCTATGCCAAGGATCACACCCAGACCATCGAAGATGGCAACATATTTACTGATTTTTTTACCCCCCAGAATTTACAGAAACCGGAAATTCACGGGGGATTTGCCCGATCTCCGTGGTGCGGAGAGGAAGCCTGCGAATTAAAGATCAAGGAGAATCAGGCGGTGACCATACGCTGCCTACCCTTTGAACAGGATACGGTTAAAGGGCCCTGTATCGGCTGCGGTAAGCCGGGCACCAGTTGGGCTATATTCGCCAAAGCCTACTGATTGTCGTCATTGGTCTCTGGTCATTTGTCACCAGTGCTATATTTGCTGTTAATACTTGATACTCGATGACATTGTGACTGGTCCGTAAATGCAGATCATCGCGAACCGAATATCGGGAATCGAGTGTCAAGCATCAAGCTCTATGTATCCAGCATCGAGCATCGAGAATCCAACCTCGAGTGAGAGCCAGAATTGATTCGCATAAACGATATCATAGATAAGATTGTTGAATATCATCCGCAAGCAGAGGTGGATATTATTGATCGCGCCTATATCTACTCTGCCAGGGTGCATGACGGTCAGGTCCGTCTGTCCGGTGAGCCTTATCTTTCCCATCCTCTGGAGGTGGCCGGGATTTTAAGCGACATGAAACTGGATGTCACTAGTGTTGCGGCCGGTCTTTTACACGATGTGATCGAAGATACCCATGCGGTGCCGGAGGAAATAGAAAAACTTTTCGGTTCCGAAGTTCTCCACATCGTTTCCGGCGTCACCAAGCTCAGCAGTCTTTCTTTTCACAGCTCCAGGGCCCGCCAGGCTGAAAGCCTGCGGAAGATGTTTCTGGCTATGGCAGACGATATCCGGGTTATCCTGATCAAACTCGCCGATCGGCTCCACAATATGCGCACCCTGCAATTCCACAAGCCAAACAAGAGAATAAAAATTGCGCGGGAAACACTGGATATTTATGCTCCCATTGCCGCACGCCTTGGTATTTACTGGATCAAAAATGAGCTGGAGGAAAGCTCTTTTAAATATCTGCAGGCGGATGAATACAGTCGGATACAGGCCCTTGTTGCCAAGTCCAGCGCCGAACGCGAAAAATACATGGAAACCGTCAAGAACTACATCCAGAAAAAAATGGAGGAATCGGATTTAAGGTGCGAGGTGCTGGGAAGAAATAAAAATTATTTCAGCATTTACAACAAAATGATTTTCCAAAATCTTCCGTTTGAGGAAATCTACGATATTATAGCCTTCCGGATTATTCTCGACTCCATCTCCAATTGTTATGAAGCCCTGGGGTTTATTCACTCCATGTGGAAGCCGATTGATCATAAATTCAAAGATTATATCGCACGGCCCAAGCCAAATATGTACCAATCGCTGCACACCACGGTCGTGGGACCCTTTGGTGAGCGGATCGAAATTCAAATACGAACCTGGGATATGGACCGTGTTGCCAAATCCGGTATTGCCGCTCACTGGAGTTATAAAGAAGGCAAACGGGTTGATGAAAATATCGGTAAAAAATTTGCCTGGATCCAGGACCTTGTAGAAAATCAGGAAAATTTTCTTGACCCCGGTGAGTTTCTGGAAAATGTTCGCATCGACCTGTTCCAGGATGAAGTCTATGTGTTCACTCCTCGCGGAGAGATCAAAAGCCTGCCGAGGGGTGCGACGGCGGTTGATTTTGCTTACATGATCCACACTGAAGTGGGAAATCAATGTACCGGAGCCAAAGTTAACGGTCAGCTGGTTCCATTGACTTATAAATTGGAGACCGGCGATATTATTGAAATTACGACCTCCAAGAACCATCACCCCAGCAAGGATTGGCTGAAATATGTCAAAACCGTCAAGGCGCGCTCAAAAATTCGCCACTGGATTAAGACCCAGGAAAAAGAGCGCAGTCTGACCCTGGGCCGGGAAATGCTCGATAAGGCTTTCCGCAAGGAGAGGCTTAACTTTTATACCCTGGCGAAATCCGATCAAATGGAGGAAGTCGGCGCTGATTTTGGCTTTAAAACGGTAGATGATTTAATAGCCAATGTGGGCTACGGCAAAATTACCCCCCTGCAGGTTCTAAGGAAAATTGCTCCCCGTGATGCGGAAGACAGCGAGGAGTCAATTTTCAATAAGCTTATTGGACGAGTAGGCCGCAAAAAGAAACTAAAAGCCGGCGTGCTTGTCAAAGGCGTGGATGATATCCTGATAAAATTCGGCAAATGCTGCCAGCCGGTTCCCGGCGACCTGATTGTGGGTTATATCACACGTGGCTTCGGCGTTACGGTGCACCGGACCAGTTGCGTCAATGCCCTGCGCATGAATCCGGAGCGTCAGATCGAAGTCGAATGGAGCCAAGAGGTCAGCGAGGTCTACCCGGTGAATATCCGGATAATTTCACAGGATCGGGTGGGGTTGCTGGCTGATGTCGTCAGCAATATCAGTAAATTCGGTGCCAACATCCTAAATGCCACTTCTGAAACCCGCGAAAATAAGATGGTCGACAGTTTCTTTACCATCGGTGTTGAGGATATCAGCCATTTAGACAAGATCTTGTCGGCAGTTAGAAAGGTTAAACGCGTGCAGGATGTCAAAAGGGTCGGTTAGGGTGCTTTGACAACATTTCCCGATTTGATGCAATTCGTACAGACAGCCATTTTCTTGACTCTCCCGTTTGAAATCGTCCGCACACGTTGAAGATTTGGATTAAATCTACGTTTCGTTACATTGTGAGCATGACTCACATTGCTTCCCACCATGGGTTTTTTACCGCATATTTCGCATATCTTTGACATAACTGTTCTCCTTATAAGAAATAGAGCGTTGAATCGAGCTTTTTACACCAAATCCAAGGGGGTGTAAAGACTTTTTTTGAGTTGTATCAACTTAAAAAAAATACCTGCTTTTGCAGGTATTACCTTGAATTTTATTAAGATTTGATTCGTTCAGTCTGAAAATTTGGGATAGGCTGAATACCAGATCAGGCCGATGTTAATTTGCCTCCGCCTCCGTTGATAACTCGGCCTCACATCTGGCAATATACTCCAGTGCCTTCTGGTGGTATCCCACATCCGGGTAATCGGAAAGCACCGTCATAAAACGGGCAAGGGCGGCTTTGTAGTGCTTTGATTTGTAGTAAAAAACACCGATATAATATTCGTTGCCTACCAGGCTTCTCACGCATGTGGTGATATGCTCGGTCCCGCTGCGGGCATATTTGTCATTGGGAAATTGTTTGTCCAACCGCTGAAATGTTTCATAAGCCATACGGGCAGGCGTCTGGTCCCGATCAATGGTGTCGATTTGATCAAAATAGCACCGCCCGATTTGATAGACAACATACGGTATGGCCTCATTGCGCGGGTGCAGCTTTTCAAACTCTCCGTATGAATAAATTGCCTCGTCGTAATTTTTTAAATGATAATGGGAATCGGCAATTTTTAATTCAGCCAAAATTGCATATTTGGAAAAAGGGTACCAATCTTTTAATTGTTGAAACTGTTCAATGGCTTCTTTGTATTCCCCATCTTCATAGGCATCCATGCCATCCCAGGCTAGCTGCTGGGCGGATGCGCTGAATTCTTTGCCGGTGATGGCGTTCCAGGTCTTTTTAAGTGCGTTGCATCCGGAACAGACCAGCAATATAAAGATTCCGATTACAATGAAGCGTTTCATGTTTTGACCCTGCGGGCCTATGACCGGCAACCAACCGCAGATCGGGGAAGTTTCAGTAGTCCACAGAAACTAATCCTGTCTGAAGTATTTTTTACAGAAGCTTGTTTATGGCGTTTTCCAGTTTTGATTTGGCAACCATACCGGTGATTTGCTCGACAACGTCGCCTTCTTTAAAGAAAATAAGTGTCGGTATGGCTTTAATTCCGAATTTTCCGGGCGTCACCGGGCTGTTGTCCACGTTACACTTTGCGAATTTGATCCTATCACCGAATGCTTTCGCAAGATCTTCGACCAACGGCCCGATGGCCTTGCAGGGACCGCACCAGGGTGCCCAAAAATCAACCAGTACCGGCATATCCGATTGCAGCACCTCGGCTTCGAAATTTCCGTCATCTATCTCCATGATACCTTCTGCCATAACATTACATCCTTTCCTTGGATTGTTCTAAACATCCCATTGTTCCATTTTCCCGAGATTCCGATTCCAATCTTCGATTCGGACCGAAACCCCGAAGAACGCGATTGGCGTATTATAGCGATGGGGATGTGGGTTGTCAACCTCGACCAAATTAAGGTCAGAGCAACTTCACAGTTAGGGTTGACAGATTCACATAGAGGCGATTTGCTTTGCCGGATAGGCCACGAAAATCCCAAATCACAATACCCAAATCCCAAACAATTTTGTATTTTGAGTCAATTACCTGCCTATATGACCTATCCCTGCTGCGCATGCGGTGGCAGTTGACTTCCCCATACCTATGGGATATGAGCTGAGATCAATCAATTTCTCCCTTGTGAAGCGGGATTCAGCATCAATCTTTATCCAAAGGGTGCATCCCCCCGCGAGGCGGGATTTAACATCAATTTTTATACAATAGGGTGCATCACTGGGGGAATCCTAATTGGATAGAAAAATTCAGATCGGGGCACTTATTTCTGGTGGCGGGACCAATTTGCAGGCAATTATTGACGCCTGTAATAAGGGCAAAATAAATGGGCAGATGGTTTTTGTTGGATCTGATACTTCTGGTGCTGGCGGTCTTGATCGGGCGCGCCGGAATAATATAGATACTTTTGTCGTCGACTATAAATCTATCATCCGCGAGTTTAAAGAAAACACTCAAAAGGCAGTGCTTCCGGATGATTTTAAACTTGATGAACTGCTTGCCCGGCAGACCTTCTTTTCCGATCGAGATGATCCGGCCAGAGCCCAATCCTTTTTAATAACTCGTGCAATTGCTGAAGCCAAGTTGATAGAGGCCATGAGACCTCATCCATTCGACCTTTTGGTTTTAGCCGGTTTTATGCGCAATTTAACTCCCTATTTTATTGACCGTGTAAATACCGATCGCCAGAAACCGAGGATAATGAATATTCACCCGGCGCTGCTGCCGGCCTTCCCCGGTGTCGACGGATACGGTGATACCTTCCGCTATGGTTGCAAGGTTGGCGGATGCACGGTGCACTTTATCGACTACGGAGAAGATACCGGGCCGATCATTGGTCAGCGGGCTTTTCAAATAGAGTCGGGGGATACCCTCGACTCGATCCGTAAAAAGGGACTAAAAATGGAATGGGAGCTTTATCCGGCCTGCATTCAACTGTTTGCCCAGGGCCGCGTCAAGGTGGTCAATAGGAGTTTTGACCTGGGCGGAGGCAAGAAAACCAACCGGAGGGTGGTGGATATTGGTTAGATAGTTGATTAGGGAAAAGGATTTTATCTTTTTTAAATCCTTTCACAACCCTATCTATCTATTCAACTAACCTATAAGTATGACCTGGCACCCAGATAGCGGGTTTTATAATACGTATTTGAAAGGGATGATATGGTTATCTTCCGGCCCCTGCGGGGGGCATGCAGGAAGTCGCCGTTACCCGTGTAAATACCCACATGGGAGACCCTGTTGCCGCCCGACGTAGCGAAAAACACCAGATCGCCCTTTTCCAAATGGCTTCGCTTGACCGGCCGGCCGGCCTTCCATTGCTGCCTTGACGATCGCGGAAGATCCAACCCGTTTAACTGGTAAACCACCATGGTCAGCCCGCTGCAGTCAAATCCGGTATCAGGCGATTCTCCACCCCATTGATAGGGTACTCCGATATACTGTTTAGCAGATCTTACAATCTCGTTTCTTAGGTAATCATTATCCCCCGCCCGATAGCTCAGTGCGGCATAGTCTTTCGGACCGACGAGGTAATATTCCGCGATCATTCCGGAGGCTTTTAGATTCTCTGCTTTTTGGCGGGCGAAATCTTTGGAAGCGTAATTGCCGAAACGTACTTTATATAGCCCCGAATCATGCCGGAAATGATAGGCGTTTAACCCCTTTGTTTGGAGGTTTTCGGTAAATCGCACCGCGTTGTTCATATTTGAAAAAGCGCCGACCTGAATGGTGTGGCGCATAGGGGGAAGGTGTTTGGGTGGCGGCGAGTAGCTCGTATCGCGGGAAACGGTCGGTTCCCCACCACAACCGGTAATAAAAATCAGGATCAAATATGAAATCGATACGGGAGCATACCACCAGGCTGCTTTCCCACTACCAATATGGTTTTTAGCATCCATTTTTTATCATAAAAAAGACGGAACGAAGTGATTCAAAATATTTACGGTGACACTCCCAGCAATAACTTGACAATAACAGGAAAAGCGACAAACGTACCGATTGCACTGCCCAGGTTGGTAAATACGACCACCAGCAGAATCCGGGTTACTTTGTTTCTCCAGAATCCCCTGATTGAAAGGATATCCTCCGGCAGTTTCTCTAAATCCTTTACTTTCGGCTTGCGGGAAAAGGCTTCCACCAGTCCTGACACCCAGCCGGCGGCAATCATGGGGTTCAATGAAGTCAAGGGGGCTGCCAGCATGGAGGAGACAATGGTGATCGGATGTGCCAGGGCAATCATTGCGCCGATGCCGGCTAAAATCGCATTGGCGGCGACCCACCAAATAATCATGTCTTTGCCGGCCTGGGTGCCGCCGTAAAAAAAACCGGCGATGAACATGGCCATAATAGCCCCCGGGATAAGCCATTTTAAGAAGCCGGCGGTATGGCTTTTAGGTGGAAGTTGTTCGAGTGCCCGGATATCGATATCCGTGTTCCAGTATTTTTGGATGCCCGGAACGTGCCCGGCGCCAACCACCGCTACAATTTTTTGGCCGGGAGCGGTTCGAATTTTCTTGGCCAGGTACTGGTCGCGTTCATCGATCAGGATGTCTTTTAAGACCGGCAGAGATTTGCCCACCTCGGCCAGCAGCGTCTCGAGAACATCCTCGTTCTTCATTTTCTCAATGTCTTCTTCTTTGATTTCCTCAACTTCGCCCAGTGAAAGCATCAACTGAAAAAGGAGCTTGATTTTACTCCACAATCCCATAGCCCGCCAGGTTCGTGACAGGGTGGTACGAATGTCGCGGTCGGCCAGATGAATTTCAGCATCCATTTCTTTTGCAGTTTCAATGGCCGCGATCATCTCTTGCCCGGGCTTTATATCCAATTTCTTGGCGATTCTTTTCTGAAAGGATGCCAGCAGCAGATTCGAAAGAAGGAGAAAGGTTTTTTTTTCTTTGATGATTTTAACAATATCTGTTTCCTGCCACCGTTCCTTCTGGCGGATTGATTGATATCGGGACTGGCACAGCTCAACACATACCGTATCCGGGTTTTCTTCCTGAATCACCTGCCGGACCTGTTGCGCACTTTCCCTGGAGACATGAGCGGTACCTATCAAAATCACCTGTTTTTCGTCAATCTCAAGATGATGCACCGTTTTGGAGTTGTCATTGACCGTCATTCGGCAAAATTTTCCTTTATTTTTTAAGTCTTAAAATATATTACATAGAACAGTATTAGGCAAGGTGAAATACAATGCTGATTTATGATGACATTTATTGCTGGGAAGGCTGGGGGGGGGAGTTGCGCCTGGCAAGCGGCAAATGCCGTCTGCGGATTTTTGATCTTAAAGACCAAAGCAGGGCAGGTCTGGCCCATTTAAGGCCGATTATCGTCATTGCGTCGGATGTTCCCGACAGCCGGATGTCAGTACGAAGCTGCTGCGGCCATATCGCCACCTGTGTCACCAGTGAATTCAATATCAAAGCGCACCGGATGATGTTTATCGAGTATTATCCGCAGACAGAATACGGTGAGAAAAGGGAGCACGTTATTGAAGAAAAATACGATGTGGTTGAATTTAACTGGCTCAAAGAAAAGGCCATAGAACCCAAATGGCGAACCTTAAAGCCACCATTGCTCGGTGTAATTAAAGAGATGGTTGAGATCGTTTAGATGGTTGGGATCGTTGTGTTGGTTTAGATCGTTCGGTTCTTTCACAGATGGTATTTAATTCTAACCTTCCTAACTATCGAAACGATCCCAACCATCTCAACGAACCAAACGCTCTAGTGCATCGGAAACACGGCAAAGATAACCGCGCTCCAGACTGAATGGGAAATGATCACCGGGGTCAGGTTCTTGAGACGCCAGTACATAGCCCCCCAGAATGCGCCGGCCACAGCAGCCGCTCCAACGAGCATAAAATTAAACGACCAGAGGTGAACCGCTGCATAAATAGCAGTTGCCAGCAGCCAACCCTGCCATTGACCGAAACGCACCATCAGGTTTTTTTGCAGGTACCCTCGCCAGTACAATTCTTCACCCGGACCGGTCACAAAAAATAGCAACAGGGCAATCACCCACATCGGCGTTCCGGCCCCTTTATCGTAGATACCGCCGATTTGTCCGCCGGAAAAAGGTAATAACACCGCCGAAACAGTCTTGCCTGTCCAAAAGATAAAATAAAGGATGGCAGCCGAAACAAGGCCAAGGGCAAAGGCCCTGGCATCAATTCTGATGCGTTCTTGGCGGTTGGGCTGGAGGAGAAGGGACAATATCGCCAGCGTTGCGGCAGAAAAGGAAATTTTAATCCAGAAGCTGGCCCAGGTCAGATAAAAGGTAACAAACCAGAATAGCGCTGCCAGTAACACCGTTCCTATCAACGGCACCGGTCTAAACTCATGGCGATTCAAAACACACCTGCCAGAACCAGGGAGATGACCAGTAGTACACCAAAGGCTGTATCCAGTTTAGCGGTACGGGCATCCGCATCCGCCGGCACATGGGCTTTCATTTGTCTCAACAGGCGCAAGGCCAGGGGGAGGGAAGCCAGAACGATCAGCGACCACAGGTAAAGCGGTCCGAAAATAGACATCAATATAATCCCCAGGTATGCTACCGCCACGAGGGCCCCGTACAACAGAATGCCCTTGTGCTGTCCGAGGACAATAGCCAGGGTCAAAATGCCTTTGTCGCGGTCATGGGCGATGTCGCGAATATTATTGGCAAGCAATACCAGGGCTACCAGAACGCCGAAGGGGAGTGAAATCCAAAAAGCGTTGAGGTTGAATTCCTGGTTTTGCACAAAGAAGGAGCCTGCCACCATCAGCGGTCCCCACATTAAAAAGACTGAAATCTCTCCCAGGGCGCTGTATTTGTATTTTATCGGCGGTGCCGTATAGGTTAGACTGGCAAATGCTCCGATTAACCCAATCCACATAAGCTCCCAACCCCGGGTGGCCGCCAGATAAATTCCGATCAGGGTGGACAATCCGTAAAGAATATAGGCAGCAGTGCGCACGTGCCCGGCCTCCAGCTTTCCCTCCACCAAGGGATGAGGTCTGTACTGGGCGGTAGCAACTTCCCGGGTATCGACACCACTTTTCACATCATAGTAATCATTGATCAGGTTGGTAGCGGCATGCAGAAATACCGTGCCGACCAGGGTTACCAGATATAAAAACCAGGAAAAATCGCCATATATGGCAGCCAGGGCACCACCGACGCTTACGGAAATGGCGGTCATACTAAAGGACCACGGCCGACTGGCCAGAAACCAATTGCGGTAAATGTTCATAATGATTCCTTGGAATCCTTTTTCTATTGCGCCTGCGCCTCTTCCGTTAATTCGGCAGCGCGTTGTTTAGCCTCTTCAGCCTGTTCCGCTGCTGATTTGGCCTCGGCGAAGGATTCTTCGGTTTCTTTTTTCAGCCGCTCAATTTTTTTTCGGAACTGCTTTCTTTTTTGTCTGGTAGAGCTAAGCCGTTTGATGTATTCCTTGTTATATTCGTATTCCTTTTCTGCCGTTCCTTTTGTTTTTTCAGCCTGCTTCTCAGCCTGCTTGGCCTTTAATTGGGCTTCCTGTTCCTGGTCAAGTTGTTCCTGCCTTTTAAATTCCCGGCGTATTTTATCTTTTTCGCGCTGAATGGCTTTAATTTCCTCGGGGGTTTTTTCTTTGTAAGTCATGATATCTTCAACTTTGGCGCTTTTCGGCGGCGGCTGCTCGGTTATATGCAAAACCCCGTTTTCGTCTGTCCAGGTGTAAAGCTTTTGAGCGCCAAGAAGTGGAGCTGCGAATAAGCCGAATAGCATAATGGCTGTAGCAACATAAAATTTCATCAGGGGCTCCGAGGATCGCCGAATGTCTTAGTTTGTTAGGTAAATACTCTGTTGATTATATTGTTATATTTTGTTGCTGTCAAACTGTCTGAATCCTTCACTGGTTCCTTCTTGGGCCCGCAACACTTATTGCCCCCAAAACTTCTGTAAATCTTCAGTAAACTGAGACGGAACCTTTACTTTAATGGGTTTCCATTCTATCGGCAATAAAGACCGATAGCGGTGGGTCCCATAGCGCCGGTCAATCAAAAGAACGACGCCCCGATCGGTTTCCGTGCGAATGACCCGGCCGGCGGCCTGAAGCACACGGTTGATACCCGGGTACTGGTAGGCATATTCAAAACCGGCATTATGGTGGCCGGCAAAATAATCCCGGATCAGTTCTTTTTCGAGGGAAATACCGGGAAGCCCGACACCCACCACTACAGCCCCGGAAAGCCGATCACCCACCAGGTCAATGCCTTCACCGAATATACCGCCCATTACAGCAAAACCTACCAGGGATTGGTGGTTTTCCCTGCCAAAGCGGTTTAGAAATTCTTCTCTTTCGTATTCACTCATACCGGGGGCCTGAATGATAATCTCGCCATCCGGGCTATCGGATTGAAAGGCTTCGAATACCATCATCAAATATTCATATGACGGAAAGAAAATCAGGTAGTTGCCTGTTTTTTGGCTGACAAAGCTGCTGATTGCCTGTGATACCTGTTCCTTGGTGTTATCCCGATCTCGATAGAAGGTTGATATCCTGTCGTAGACGAAAAGCTGGAGATTTTCGCCGGGAAATGGTGAGGGCAAAATTAAACTGCTGGCGTTTGCATCACAGCCCAGGATTTTTTTGAAATAATCCATGGGAGTCATGGTAGCTGAAAAAAAAACGGCTGCCTTGCAGCGAGTCAGGGCGTTGCCCAACTGGATGGATGGATCGATGCAAAACAATTTGAGTTTTACATCTTTTTTTATTTTTTCAAAACAGGTGACATAGCTGTCGTCATAGTGCTCCGCCACCCTAATAAAACCGGATATCGTAAAAAACAGATCAAGCAGTTCCTCGCGAAACGGAGTTTTTATATTGCGCGACAGCCACCGCTCCGTGGTTCTCAGAAAACCGCGCAGCAAGGGGAGCAGATCCTCCGGGGCCTCTTTTTCGTGGCATGCCGGTTCGGATTCTTCACATTTTTTCCTGGCCTTGATCATCCAGGAATTCATTTTTCCAAGGCTCTTGTAAATGTGAGGGAGCTCTTTGCGTATGGAGCGTCTTAGATCCAGAAAGGGCTGTTTATAGATCTCGGCTGAAAACATTTCCCGGGAGCGGTCCACCAGATTATGCGCCTCATCTATTAAAAATGTGTATTCACCACCTTCTTCCAGGAAAAAGCGGCGCAGATATACTCGCGGATCAAATGCATAGTTATAGTCGCAGATAATGCAATCGGCCCAAAGCGACAGTTCAAGGGCAAACTCAAACGGGCACACCCGGTGGGTCCGGGCCGCCTGCTCCACTGCTAGGCGGGTGAAAGCAGCCTGGTCGAAGATATCACTAAGGGCCCCATTGACCCGGTCAAAGTGTCCGCGGGCAAATTCACATTCCTCCGGGCTGCAGGCGCTGTCCGGCTTAAAACAGGTTTTGTCCTTGGCGGTGAGGGTCAAAGACTTAAGCTGAAGCCGGGCCCTGCGCAACTCATCCAGGGCAAATTCGGCTGCAAAGCGACCGGTGGTGCGGGCCGTCAGGTAAAAAATTTTTGTGGTCAAGCCCTCGCCCATGGCTTTAACTGCCGGAAAAATTGCCGCCATGGTTTTGCCAATGCCTGTTGCGGCCTGGATCAGCTGCTGACCATTTTTTTTGATAGCTCGATAAACACTGACCGCCATTTCACGCTGGCCCGGGCGATATTTGCCAAAAGGAAATTGAAGCCTGCGAATGGATTCATCACGCCAAAGCTCCCAGCGGACAATTGCCTCCGCCCATTGCAGATAATTGGCCACCAGATCCTGGAAAAAGACCTCTAGTTCCGTCAGGGTAAAGTGCTTTTTGGAATTATGAATTTTGCCGGTATCCACTTGGAAATAGGTCAGCTGCGCGTCGATTTCCTTCAGATCTTGATCCAGGGCATAAATATAGGCATAGGTTTTTACCTGGCCCCAGTGGATGGCATTCTCATGGTCTTCAAAATAATTCAGACTGCGGGTGGTGGTTTTTATTTCTTCCATTAACACACCATCGGACTCATAATAGATCCCGTCAACTCTGCCGCCGATGGTTAACTTGAACAATTCGGTTTCGATTTGATGGGAGACTGCAACCTCGGCACGATAGTTTTTGGGACGCGATTGTTGAATTTTCTGATGGATTCGAATGGCATCCACCGGGCGGGCGGAGGATAAAAATTCAAATGACAAATCCCCCGAGCGCAGCACGTGGGAAACCAGATCCCGAACAGCTATTTTTAGTGCTTTTTTCAAATCAAGTAAAAAATGGGGCAATTTAGGTTAAAGTATTGAAAAATTGTGGATATTTAGTATGCTTGTCTTGACTTTGTCCCTTACTGAACACACTAGTATAAAAGTCAAAACTTTCTTACCATGGAAAAATCACTTTTTCCATGCTTTTGCACGATACCAGTTAATCTGAATGAGTGGTTCACCGAGGTCTTATTTTTCGGAGATAAACATATGACGGATTCAAATCTGCAGCTTAAAAACAAGGTCATTCAGATCAAAGCTCAGTCCCGGGCCATATTCAAGGACATCATCGGCCACGGCACTGCCATGCGTAAAATATTCAAAATTGTTGAAAAGGTGGCTAACAGTGATACCACCATCATGTTGAACGGAGAGACTGGCACTGGAAAAGGTTTGATTGCAAGAGCCATCCATAAAGCCTCCCATCGAAGAGACCAGCCGTTTGTCCAGATTAACTGCGGCGCTACGCCGGAAGGTTTGCTGGAAAGCGAGTTTTTCGGTTACCGGCGCGGGGCGTTCACCGGGGCCACAGCGGACAAAGCCGGTAAATTTGAAATTGCCAAGGGGGGTACAATTTTTCTAGATGAGATTGGCGACATGAGCGCGGATCTGCAGGTGAAAGTATTGCGTGTCCTTGAAGAAGGTGAATTTGAGCGCGTCGGAGGCAATGAGACCATCAAAACCGACGCCAGGATTATTGCTGCAACGCACAGAGACTTGGAAGAAGAAGTTCAAAAAGGAAATTTCCGTGAAGATCTGTTTTACCGTTTATATGTGATACCGATAATGCTGCCCACCTTAAAAGAACGGAAATCCGATATCTCCTATCTTGTTTCTTATTTCATCGAACAGTTTGCCGATAAAAAGGATGCGTCCCCGGCGAAGTTTTCCGACGACGCCATGAAAATCCTGGTGAATTATTCCTGGCCGGGTAACGTGAGAGAGTTAAAGAACCTGATCGAGAGACTGGTGGTTTTGCACGAAGGCGAGCAAATTTTGCCCGAAGACCTGCCGGAAAAGGTCCGGGTCGAGGGCAGAGGGGCCGTGCAGCGCAAGGATTCGAGTGGTGAAGGCATTTCGTTTAATACAGCCGTCAGTGAGTTTGAGAAGGCCCTTATTATCAGTGCTCTGGATAAAACCAACTGGGTTAAAAACCAGGCCGCCCAGCTTCTTAAAATTAAACGAACCACCCTGGTTGAAAAAATAAAAAGGTATAATTTGGGAAAAGACTCTGAGTCAAACAGTTAACTGATGGTAATTTGCATCTCGGAATTTCTACAGCATTCCAAAATCCCAGTTGGGGTGAAGCACCTAACTTTTCATACGCCCTGTAATCGGGGTAGAAAAAAAGTCAGCACAGGTGGAGGGAAACATGGACGACTTTGAAATCTTATTTGTAGATGACGACAAGACAATCCTGAATATGGTCGAAGAGTATCTTGCCGCCTTTGATTACAGGGTCAGCATTGTCGATAGCGGCCTTAAAGCGCTTGAGCTTATCAAGGATAAAGATTTTGATGTTGTCTTTACCGACTTTAAGATGCCCGATATTGACGGGCTCGAGCTTCTTGCCATGATCAAAGAGTATCGTCCGGCAACTGAAGTGATTATTGTCACCGGCCACGGGTCGATGGAATCTGCCATTCAGGCGATGAAATTCGGAAGTTACGATTACATCCAGAAGCCGTTTAAGCTGGATGTGTTAAGAATCGTCATCAATAAACTATATGAGGAAAAAAGGCTTAAGCGGGAAAATATTGTCCTGCGGACCCGAGTAAAAGAAAGGCATAAATACGACCAGCTGGTTGGGATCAGCCTCAAGATGCAGGAAATCTATGAACAAATTGACCACATGCAAAATGGCAGTCCCAATGTTTTTTTACTAGGAGAAAGCGGAACCGGCAAAGAGCTGACAGCTCACGTAATCCATAGAAACAGCAATCGGAGCCATCACTCGTTTATTCCTGTGAACTGTAAAAGTTTCGGCAAAGGGATGGCCGGCGATCAGATGTATACACATGCCCTTGAGCTGTTTCAGTCCGCCGAAGCCGGCACCATCTTTTTTGACGAAATAACCGAAATTGGGCCGGCTGATCAGGCTGAGGTCAACCGGGCATATGCGGAGAACAAGTCCAATTCCGTCGTTGATGGCGCCAATCCGGGATCAGGTGTCAGGTTGTTGGCCGCTACTAACAAAAGTCTGGAAGAATCAGTCCAGAGGGGGAATCTTAACCCGGATTTTTTGAGTTGTATCAGTGATGTTAAGATTCACATGCCCCCGCTCAGAGAGCGCCGGGAAGATATAAGCCTTCTTATAAACCATTTTCTGAATCAATTTAGTGCAAAACGTGACAATAAGGTTTTGAACGTATCGCCTGACGCTCTGGACGTTTTGTTGCGGTACAATTGGCCGGGCAATGTGATTCAGCTAGAAAACGTCATCGAAAGGGCGTTTGCACTGAGGGTGGATTTGACCATCGCCGTGGATGATTTGCCGGCAGAGATTAAAACATTTGGGGAGATATCTAAAATGAGTTGATTGGTGTTTAGTGTTTGGTATTTAGTCGCTGGTGCTCAGCAGGAGATTGCCAAACACCAAACACTATCAAGCAGTGGCTCTGGCGGCTATCATTGAATCAATAGCTTGATTCAACACGCGGCAGACTGTAACACGCAATCTATTCCCCTACAACGAAGTGCACCCTTCTATTCTTTTCCTGACCCTTTTCAGTTTGGCTGGTATCGATCAGGCGCTCATTGCCGAAGCTGATGGCGATTAAACGGGGAGATTCAATGCCTTGCCTGATGAGAAAGGATTTCACGGCACCTGCCCGCAGATCTCCGAGTGTAAAATTACGCTCCTTTGATCCTTTTTCATCCGTGTGGCCTTCAACGAAAACGGTTAATTCCGGATTCTTCATAAGCCATGCGGCTTTGCGTTTTAAAATTTCCTTCGCTTCGGGACTCAGGCTGTAACGGCCTTTAGTGAAATAGACGTCTTCATACATGAATTTAATTTTTTCCGCCCTCAGCTTACGCTCGGCGGCCTCGCGTTCCAGCTGCTCCTGTTCCAGCTCTTCCTGGGCTGTTTCAACCGTCATTTCCTGCTCTTGCTCCTGGACAACCGGTTCATCGGGCTGGACCTGGTCTTTGGAACAGGACGGCATGGTTAACAAACCCATGATCATTGCCATTAAAATGAGACCGTAATGCCTATTAATTTGCATTTTTCTCTCCTTGATAAAGTAGCAAGGTTCGCCAAAGGTGGTCGGAATTATTAATTTTTAATTATATTATATAATTCCGTCAAAGTAAATTCTGATTTTGAACCCTTGAAACTCAAAAAAAACTTGACACACAATTTTTTTTTGATATAGTTCTCGCTATGAACAATCTGAGAGATAATCATAACGGCGAGGTCACTGAGTATCAATTAGATAAATTTCAAGGGCTTATAACGAGACTGTTTCAGTGCTGCCAGGAACGCATGCAATATCAATGTGAACGGTTTCAACTTCCGGATGCGGAGTTCAGATGCCTGGGACTGTTTGGAGAAGAGCGCTACCTTACCGCCAAAAGCATCGCCCACAGAATGAATGTGGTCAAGAGCCGGGTATCCAAAATTATTGACAGTCTAATTAAGAAAAACTTGATTCAGCGTATTAAAGACCCCGAAGATTCCAGGGTTCAACTGCTCAGCCTGACAGCCGAAGGGCATAAAAAGATAAATGAAATCAATGGTTTTTTGGAAGAAGTCTATGGTGAGGTCCTGTCCCGGATGGCACCGGATCAGCGTCAGGCAATGCTTACCAATCTGGATATACTCAAAGGCTCGATGGAGGCAGTCAAAGAAATGATGGTGTGATCGCCAACTGTGGTTGTCGCCGGATTTTTGGTTATTGGATTTGATTGTCAGTCGCCGAAAATTTTTTAATCAAAAAGTTCATACTGTAAACTATAAAAGAATGTATTTAAATATAACTAGTCAATATAATAATAAAATAACGGTTGACACTAAAACACAAAGGAGGACGCTATGGATATGCAAAATTTAGAAACCCAGTTTGAGGAATTAAAGTCTCAGGTAGACGCCTTGAGCAAGAAGACTGTCGAAAACAAATTGTCGATGGTGGTATTCAGCGGTGACCTGGACAAAGTCCTGGCGGCATTTGTTATCGCTACCGGAGCTGTCGCCATGGGTATGGAGGTGGTGATGTTTTTTACCTTCTGGGGGACCCCGGTATTAAGGGACAAGAAAAAAAGGGTCGGCGGTAAAGACTTGATGGGCAAGATGTTCGGCGCCATGTTGCCTACCGGCACCGGGGATGTGAAACTTTCAAATATGAATATGGGCGGAATGGGAACCGCCATGATGAAATCCTTGATGAAAAAGAAAAACGTGGCTTCCCTGGAAGAGATGCTGGCCCTGGCCGAAGAACTCGAAGTGCGTATTTATGTATGTGAAATGTCCATGGATCTGATGGGCTTTAAGCGCGAGGAATTTATAGATTACAAAGGTATGGGATTTGCCGGAGTGGCGACCTTTTTGCAAGAAGCCGCCAACAGTAAGGTACAGCTTTTCATCTAATGATGATGTATTATACAGGCGGCCATCAAAAAGCAAACAATAAAGTATTTTAAAATTCGAAATCCGAATTTCGAAATTCGAAGCAAATTCGAATATAAAATGACCAAAATCCTAAACATGTTTTGAGCATTGGGATTTCGGATTTAGAAATTGTTTCGTATTTCGTTTTTCGTGCTTCGAATTTAAAAAATGTCTTGTTGCAGTCTATATGGTGAAACCAGATTATTCAGTAAACATCGCCTAAATAAGGAGGCTATAATGAGTGATGATGTTCAAGTTACAAAAGTATTGGATTTAAAGGGTCTGGCTTGTCCCATGCCCGTGGTTAAAGTCAGCAAAGGAATCAAAGATGTCGAGGTCGGCGAGGTAATCGAGGCCCAGACCACGGATCCAGGCGCATTGACCGATTTCCCTGCCTGGGCCAAGACCAGCGGGAACGAAATCGTGAAGACCGAACAGGAAGACAAGCTGATCAAGTTTTACATTAAACGTTTGGCCTAGCGTGCAGAGCATAGGCATAGGGCATAGCGCAGAGGGTTAGGCGCCTAAAGCATTGAGCAGAGCACCGGGGTCATGCAAAGAAAAAATTTTGATCCCATCTGCCCAAACCCCGCACTATAAATCTCTGCCGTATGCGCTCTGCCCATTGCGTTTGGCCCTTTGCGATTTATATAGGAGGCGATTGTGGACACAGTGATCTACTTTATTCTGGTGCCGATGGTTTATATAGCGTTTGCTGTTTTTTTTAGCGGCACCGCGGTGCGGTTGATAAAAATATTTCGAGAACCCAAACACCCTGCCCCGTTGCAGATTTACCCCGAAAAAAATCCGAAGTGGTTGTGGGCCCTTCACGACACATTTTTATTTCCCACCGTACGGCGGCACAAGCCGGTGCTATGGGTTTTTTTAATGCTCTTTCACATCGGTCTTGGGCTTCTCATCATCGGGCACATTGAACTGTTTGCCGAGTTTAAGATTTTTCAAATTATTCCCCACGAAATCTTTCTGGGGCAGGGCTACCTTGGGCTCCTGCTCGCCATCGCCCTGCTTTATTTTTTATTTCGTCGATTTGCATCGCCGGTCAGGGACCTTTCAGTTCCCGAGGACTATTATCTGCTGATTTTGCTGTTTCTGATCGTCATATTCGGCAGCGAGATGGACTGGGCCAGGCGATGGTATGACTACGGGGAGTTGACCACCGAGGAATATCAGGAATACATGCTGAGTCTTTTGTATCTGAATCCGTATCTGCCGGACGCAGTGACCGAATCCGGGCATTCTTTCATGCTGGTGCTGCACGTCTTTTTCGCTAACCTGTTTTTGTTGTTTTTCCCGTTCAGCCAGAGCATGCATTCGTTTTTGTCGTTGCCGATGAATAAGCTCCGCCGAGGCTGAAAAATGGTTTTAAAAATTCATCTAATGCCCGAATGCTGCGTTATCCCGCGAATTGAAATGCTCACGTACTAACGTGTACGCTCCGCTTTCAATTAGCGGCATGCCTTGCCTTCAGGCATGATCTGAACGTTTAAACCCATTTTTAACATGAATTAAATAAAGAAAATTAAAGAGGCATTTTAAGATGGACCAGAAAACACGAGATGATCTGCTCGATCTTTTCCAGAGCAAATTAAATGAGGCGATGCGGTTTTACCTGGAAACCTGCACCCGTTGCGGGGTTTGTACCGAGGCCTGCCATGTGTACGCATCCATGGGGCAGGTAAGGTATATTGCCGCCTACCGGGCTGAGATTGTGCGCCGGCTTTACAAAAAATATTTCAAGGGCCGGGGGAAATTCTGGCCCTCGGTCGGCGAGGCCAAAGAATTGACCGAGATGGCTGTCGAAGAGCTTTTTGATGCGGCATATTCCTGCACCGGCTGCCGTCGCTGCATGGTTTTCTGCCCCTTCGGCATCGACACCCAGATGATTATGTCGATTGCCAAATTGCTTTTAATCGGCGCCAACGCCGAACCGGAAATATTATCAATGCTGGCCGATACTTCGGTTGAAAAGGGCAAATCACTGGATCTTTTCAAAGAAGGCTTTCTGGACGGTATCAAGCGCCTTGAGGAGGAAGTCGTTGCCAAATGGAAAATGGAAGCCGGGGAGCAGGCCATTACGGTGGATAAAGAAGGGGCCGATCTGCTGTATGTGGCCCTGGCCGGCGCCCACTCCATCATCCCGGCGGCCGCCATTTTTAATGCCGCCGGCGAAAACTGGACCCTGAGTTTTTTTGAGGCGGTTAATTTCGGGGCGTTTGTCGGCGATCCCACCAAGACCAAACTGATTCTGGATCGTATTGTCAATGAAGCCAAACGCCTAAAAGTCAAGGAAGTTTGTATCTGCGAATGCGGAACGGCTTACCGGGTGATGAAACAGCTTACCGGCAAACAACCTTTTAAGGTGGTTTCCATCACCGAGGTGCATGCGCGTTACCTGCGCGAGGGCCGCATCAAGCTGGACAAATCAAAATTGAAGGGCGCGGTTACCTATCACGACCCCTGCCAGATCGCCCGAAACGCCGGCGTGATGGACGAGCCGCGCTATATTTTGCAGCATCTGACCGATGATTTTCGTGAAATGACACCGGAACCCAAATACAACTGGTGCTGCGGCGGGGGCGGAGGGCTGGTTGCCCTGGGTGAAGAAACCCTGGATTTTAGAATGAAATCGTCCCGGATCAAGGCCGACCAGGTCAAAGAGACCGGTGCCACCATTCTGGCGACCGCCTGTGAGAACTGTCATACCCAGCTGAGCAACTTAAATGACCACTACAAAATGGAGCTGCAGGTCGAATTTTTAAGCTCCATGGTTGCCGATGCATTGGTGCAATAAGGCTGTGGGACATGGGGTTATCTATAGGCTGTTTCAATACAGCCGATAAGCTCCCTTTAGCGGATCTGCCTGCGGGCAGAGCCGGATTAGATATATTGGTGTCTAAATCAATCGGAAAGGAGGTGACCTAACTAAATTTTAATCTATTTTTCAAATTTTCTTGGAGGAGGAAATGATGAAAATCTATTGTAAAATTATCTTAGTTTTATTTTTGACTGTCCTGCTGTCGACACCGGCAGTGGCCACCAATGGTGACAATCTGATCGGCGTCGGTCCGATTTCAAGGGCCATGGGCGGGGTCGGCATTGCCGCACCCCAGGATGCCATCAGTGCCGTTTTTTCCAATCCGGCGGCCATGTGTTTTGGCCCTTTTTGCCCCTCGAGCCAGGTTGATTTTGCCGGCACTTTATTTATGCCGGACGTCAGCGCGAGCGTAACCGGTGCCATGGGCCAGGGTAAAATCAAAGACGACAGCGATGATGAGGTCTATGCTATTCCGGCCTTTGGTGTATCCGTGCCGATAACCGATGGTTTGAGCCCTCCGGACTGGAGATTCGGACTGGCTGCTTTCGGGGTCACCGGACTCGGCGTGGATTACCGCAAAAGCGATCTGGACCAGCCGGGCTTTTTTCCTTTTACGATGGCGGGTGCGCCTGCCGATGGTCCCTTAATCACCGGAGGGTATACCCAGCTCCAGAGCATGCGGTTTGCCCCGGCCTTTGGTTTTCAACCCAATGCCAAGCTTTCCTTTGGTCTGGCCGGGATTATCGAATATTCGAATCTTGACCTGGGAAGTGGTTCGGATTGGGATTACGGATTTGGTCTTCAGGGCGGCGCCATCTTCCGGCCGATCCATGACCTCAGCCTGGGTTTGAACATTATCACCCCGCGCAAGCTCGAATTCGAGAATGTCGCTGATTTCGACAACAGTGGCAGTCTCGACGATCTTGATCTGGAAGCACCCCTGGAAATAGGCGCCGGTGCGGCATATATGTTTAGCAAATTTTTAATCGAGGCGGATGTCAAATGGATCAACTGGTCTGATGCCGACGGCTATAAGGATTTTGACTGGAACGACCAGTGGGTATTTGCCATCGGCGGCCAGTATCAGCCGATTCCCAAACTGTTTCTGAGAGCCGGTTATAACTACGCCAAAACCCCGGTCGACGACAATGACGGTTTTAACGGCATGTCAACGAAAAAAGTTCAGGGCAAGGTGATACCGAGCGAGTACTATTATGAAACCTTTAGGTTAATCGGCTTTCCGGCCCTGGTCGAACACCATGTGACGTTGGGTATCGGCTATGAATTCACCCAGACGTTTTCCGTCAATCTGGGGTATATGCACGCCTTTAAAAATGATCTCAGTGAGACGGGTACCGACCCCTTTGGCAATGACGTAAAAATCAAATCCGAACTGGCAGAAAACGCCATCGATTTGGGCTTGACCTGGCGGTTTTGAGGCGGGCGTAAAACTCCCTTGCGGAATATTCGCAAGCCCGGTTACTTAATGGCATTGGGCAACCAGTTCTAAGCTTTCGTCAGCCGTAAGGGAGTTTTACGACTATTCAATAAAATATGTAGTGCTATTTTGCAAATAAAAAAATACGGCCTGCCGGCCCTTTGAATAGGGCCGGCA
>JBATKU010000034.1:0-21766 GCA_049669725.1 Desulfobacterales bacterium | reverse complement strand
TCAGCCGCATAAAGGGTCTGAGGGTGCTGGGCAAACCGGATATGTGCATGTTCGCCCTGGCCTCAACCACGGACAAAATAAATGTCTACCATTTGGCCGAAGAAATGAAAAAAACGGGTTGGTATCTTCAGCCCCAGTTTGCCAGGGAAAATTCACCCGCCAACCTGCACATTTCCTTAAACAGATCAACCGTGCCCCGGGCCAAGGCGTTTCTAAAAGACTTTGAGAATACCGTTACAAAAATTAAAAACCAGGAAATCGACCCACAAACCCGGGACCTGCAGGAAGAACTGAAAAAACTCCCGCTCAAGTTTGATGACGAAACGTTTATTAAGCTGGCCGAGATGGCCGGTGTAACCGGCACCGAACCACCGGAGAGCATGGAAAAAGTCAATATGCTGCTGGAAGCACTGCCTTACGATATATCTGAATACATAATGGTCGAATTTATAAACAATATGATGGACTCAGGAAATCATTAGTGAATTTGATAATTTTTATACCGCAGACAACCGGGAAATTCTCGACCGGATAAAGCAAAATGGTGCCCGGCGTTTCCATCATGATTATTATAATAGGCTCTTGACTATGCCTGAATCTAAACAAAAGCTTGATACCCTGCTGAATATTGTTCACGAAGTATATGAAAATCTTCCCTTCAACCGCCTTCTGGGTTTAAAGATTGCGAATTTAAAATTGGATGAGGCCGGGTTTGTTTTTTCCATGCGCAACGAATTGATCGGCAACGAAGTGCACAGCATCCTTCACGGAGGCGTTATTTCCGCTGTCCTGGATACCACCGGCGGCCTGACCGCCACAGCTTCGGCCATCAAACGGAAGCAGGCACTTTCACGCGATGAAATAACCGACTGGATCGCCAGAATTGGTACCATTGACATGCGGGTGGACTACCTGAGACCTGGCCGTGGCAACCGGTTCCATTCCACCGGGACCGTCATGCGCACGGGCAATAAAGTCGCGGTAACGCGGATGGAACTCTGGAACGAAGAAAAGGTGTTGATTGCCGTCGGGACCGGTGGGTATATCGTCGGATGAGCAGAACGATAGAGTAACACCTGATGATGTTTCAATACTCCATGGTCGAAGAACTTAAGAAATAGCGCAAATCTAAATTAACTCTATTTTTGAAACACGATAACATCACATTTCAAACACATGCTTACACTCGAGTCATCACAGCTGATCGGCAGAGGCTTACGTCGCGAATGCTATTTTCATCCCGAAGATGAATGCAAATGCATCAAGATCGTTGTGGCCGGAGATCATAAAGAGACGGCGCGCGAGCAGTCTTATTACCGCTTGCTTGAAAAGCGCAAAATCACCTGGAATTTGCTGGCCAGGTTTTATGGAAACATTGAGACCAATAGGGGCGAGGGGGCTGTGTTTGAGCTCATTCGAGATTACACCGGTAAGGTTTCTAAAACGCTGGAGCATTATTTTTCAGTAAACAGTGGAGCGGGTCTCAACTATCAAACGCTGACCCGGTCATTGCCATTATTGAAGGAATATCTACTGCAATGGAAAATCATGACCATGTCCATCAAGCCGCAAAATATTGTTTATCAAAAGACCAATTCCAATACAGCGCAACTGGTGGTCATTGACAATATCGGCAATTCCGATTTCATCCCCATCTGCAACTATGTCCATCGAATGGCCATACGAAAAATAAAACGAAAATGGCAGCGTTTTGAGGTTTCATTGGCCAAGGAGTATGCGGGTAATAAAGCCCTGCAGCATGTACTCGAAAAATTGAATTCCAGATGATTTCGAATAGCGTACTAAAAAAGGAAGACAATGAAATTTAATTCGACTAAACAGATTTATTTTTCTCCAACCGGCACGACCTGCAACATAATCGAAGCCATCGCACAGGGGATTGAACCGGACACTATTTCCGCATTTGATCTGACTCTCCCGGAAACGACCAAGCTGCAGGTGGATATTTCAGGCAGGGACCTGGCGATAATCGGCGCACCCGTTTATGATGGAAGAATTCCATCCGATGCTCGCAAACGTCTGGAATATATTGACGGCAACGGTGCGGCGGCCGTTCTGCTGGTGAACTGCGGCAATCGCGAATATGAGGATGCCCTGCTGGAGCTAAAAGATATTGCCATATGCAGTTAATAAGTTCACAGGCCGCCACCTGGGATAGCTTGGCTATGGGTAAAATCGTTGTGCGGGTGACCGCAAATATAATAATTTTAATCGGTCTCTTCTTGCTGGGCAGGGTGTTTAGCAACAGCTTCAGCGGCGCTGCAGCACAGCATTACTTTGGAAACTTGCCCACAACGGGGCTTCAAAATGTTTACGCCCTGGGCCTGGGTCTGCCGGTCCCGCTGCACGTAATCTCTGTCGGTTTGGTTTTGCAGCTGCGATGGCTTTCATCAACCTGGGTCAAAAGTGTCAGGTGGGGCAGTGGTCGTGTCCGGATGCTGGCTGGGGCTGGCACTGGCGATCCGCTGGCTGGTTCTATAGAGACCATTCCAAATATCGAATTTTGATTCTAACATGAAAGGAGTTTAATCCAATGAAATATCGCTATCTGGGTTCATCAGGATTGCTTGTTTCCCGCATCAGCCTGGGTACCATGACCTTTGGCACCGCTGATTGGGGATGCGACGAACAGGAATCACATGCAATAATACAAAAATACGTTGATGGCGGGGGAAATTTCATCGACACTGCCGACATTTATGCCGGCGGCAGAGCCGAAGAAATCGTCGGCAACTTCCTGCCCCGGGTCAATCGGGACGACGTCATTATTGCGTCCAAATGCTATTTTCCCATGGGGCAAACGCCCAACAGCTATGGCGTTTCCCGCAAACATGTCATTGCCTCCTGCGAGGCCAGCCTCAAACGCTTGCAAACGGATTATATTGACCTATACTATATTCATGGCCCCGATCCGATCTCACCGCTGGAAGAGACCATGCGGGCTCTGGATGATCTGGTCCGGCAGGGCAAAGTACGCTATCTGGCCTGCAGCAACATGTTTGGCTGGCAAATCGCCAAAGCCGCCGGTATCTCAGCCCGGATGAACCTGGAACATCTCATCGCCGGGCAGTATCTGTATAATTTAATCCACCGGGAGCCGGAACGCGAAATTATCCCGGCTGCCCGGGATCACGGCCTGGGCTTATGCTGCTATAGCCCCCTCGCAGGCGGGCTGCTCACGGGCAAATACAAGGACATGACCGATCCGGCCGAAGGAACCCGTCTATCTTTTCGAACCCAGGTAGATGGCCCGCGATTCTGGCATCCAAAAGGGTTTAAAACTGCTGAAATTCTGGAGCAGGTATCTTTGGACAGCGACATCCCCATGCCGAAGCTGGCCATCGCCTGGCCGTTGAAGCAACAATTTGTAACCTCGGTTATCATCGGCGCCAGAAGTCAGGAACAGCTGGCGGCCAATATGGAAATGGGCGATTGGGATATTCCCGATGATGTCTGGCAGACCCTGGAAGAGCAGACCAGGCCGGAAGAAGAGTATCTTACCTGGTTTAATCGCCAGAATTACAAAAGGCTTTTTACAGCCGCTGAATTCCATGATGAAACGCTGGAACTTCCTTGACTGAATATAACGCCTATCCCTTCCCCAAAATTTGGGAACCAATCGGCTGACGATTGAAGTAAACCAATGAGCAATAAGTCACGAATAATTTTTATTTTTTTCCTGGCGGCATGGATTCAGCTTACGGTGGGCACTGCCGCAAGCTCGGGGGTAGACCCTTATCCCACGCTTTTCCTTCCGTTATATTCGGGGGCCTACGATATCGAAAACAGGGCAAACCGTTTAAAAGGCACCAGAGCACTCACTTACAAGATTCAAACCAACTACCCGGCAGCCGAGGTACTCGAATTTTACGATGCCGCCCTCAATGGCAGCGGCTGGAAGCCGTCTTTTGAAATATGCCAGCGGCACTGGGCCAGTCTGGATGACGGCAGCATCAAAAGAGGACAGCAAGCCCGGCAATTATTTACTTCCTGGCAGCATCCGCAATACAAACTTCAGATATCGCTCTTGCTGGAATATCAGGGGCCCGGCACATCAGGGCTGGAGGAAGTGCTTGTTCAATGCCACCTGCAACCCCAGCTTGACAATACCCGTCATGAAAAGTTTGTAAGCCACCTGAAGGCATCCGGGCAGTATCGAGTTTTTACCAAAAAGCTGGAGACTTATCGCCAACCGGATGGGGAGATAGACCCAGCATTAATCGACCGGGACATCCGCAATAACAAGGCCGGCGATATGATTATCGAATACAGGCGGATACTAGAGGAGGAAAAACAGGAAATTGAGGAAATCATACGTCGCGTCAATGAAACCCGGCAATGATCATAAACACTGGAATTTAGGCTGCCGTCGTCCGGATGGGTTGGTTGCCTTTAAGTAATGGATAAGCCAATGAATAAAATCGCTAAAACCCCGCAACCGCCGTACTACGCAGTGGTTTTCACTTCTGTTCGTTCAACAGCCGATGAAGGCTACGCCGATACGGCCGCGAAAATGGTGGCGCTGGCATCCGGGCAGCAAGGGTTCCTTGGTGTCGAGTCGGTCAGGGACCCTGACGGATTGGGCATCACCGTATCATACTGGAAAGATAAAAAATCAATTCGTGAATGGAAAAATCACGCTGCGCACCAGCAGGCTCAAAAATTCGGTAAGGAAAAATGGTACCAGAGTTACAGGATTAGAGTGGCGAAAGTCGACCTGGAGTATGGGTATTAGGCCTTTATGCGCTGTGATGACGTAATCCAAAAGCTGGAAGCGATTGCCAATCCGGCCATCGCAGATTATAAATATATGCACGGGTGCCGCGCACAAAACTGCTATGGCATAAAAGTCAGCGATCTGAGAAAGCTTGCCGGGGATCTGGGAAAAAATCACCCATTGGCCCTGGAATTGTTTGACTCCGGAATCCATGAAGCACGCAAACTGGCGAGCATGATTGATGACCCCCGACAGGTCACCCGGGGCCAGATGGAGAAATGGGCTGCGGCATTTGATTCATGGGATGTGTGCGACTGCTGCTGCAGCTCCCTTTTTGTTAAAACCCGATATGCCTGCACCAAGGCCCTGGAATGGAGCAAACGCAATGAAGAGTATGTAAAGCGCGCAGCCTTCGCCCTGATGGCCCACCTGGTATTTCACGACAAAACCGCCGGGGATGAAATTTTCGAGCAATTTTTCCCGGCTATCAAGCGCGGGGCCATGGATGATAGGCATTTTGTTAAAAAAGCAGTAAACTGGTCTTTGCGCCAGATCGGCAAAAGAAACCAGAATCTAAATAAAAAGACCATAAAATTGGCAGGCGAAATCCTGAAACTTGAGTCTAAAAACGCCCAATGGATTGCCGCCCATGCCCTGCGCGAATTAACCGGACCCAAAATAAATATACTGGGGTATCCAAGATAGACAATAGAAACAATATTGAGGTACCATGACAACTAAAAACCCATCTTCAGAAACAGATCGGCAGAACAAAATAGTGGCCGAGGCCCGGCAAAGCAACAGCCAGCGCGAAAAGACCTACCGGGAAAAGGCGCTTAAAATGTATCCCTGGGTCTGCGGCCGCTGTGGTAGAGAATTCAGCGGGAAAAAGCTGCGCGAACTCACCGTTCATCACCGGGATCACAACCACGACTACAATCCACCCGATGGCAGCAACTGGGAGTTGCTGTGTCTCTACTGCCACGACAACGAACACTCCCGGTATGAGGACTCAGCCCAGTATAGTGAAGTGACGCCGGGCGGGGAGCAAGCGTCATCCGGGTCCTACAAGCCGTTTGCAGATCTCGAGGCGCTGTTGAAAAACAAAAAATAGATTTGAAAATGGCCAGTGATAGATACAGCAGTTTTGTTGAGTTACAGAATCATGAAACCTTAGATGAAGATTACACCCTATCTTTTCGCGATGCAGGGTCCCGGGTAACGATTATTGCGCCCCATGGCGGTAAAATTGAACCCCGAACATCTGATCTGGCCAGGCGTATTGCCGGTGACGATTACAACTTTTACTGTTTCGAGGGGATTAAGGATAAAGATAATGCCTGCCTGCATATAACCAGTCATCGGTTTGACGAGCCCGGCGCCATAAAGTTAGTATCCAAATCCGAATTGGTTGTGGCCGTTCATGCCTGTACCGGCATGGACGGCCTGGTTCACATCGGCGGGTTGGATAAAAAGCTGGGGGGCAGAATTGCAAAGAAATTGCAAGACCGAGGAATAAGTGTTTCCAATGATCATCCTCGATTTCAAGGATCGAATCCCGACAATATCTGCAATCGCGGCGCAACCGGCGTTGGGGTCCAGCTTGAAGTCACCCGCGATTTGAGAGATGATCTGCAAAAGGTTAAAATGATTGCCCGGGCTGTGAGGGCCGCCTTGTTAAATTACCTGACAGCGGACTGATACGCATTCAGGAGACCTAGTTTATCACCCTAACCCGGATCCGCCGGAGCACCAAAAAGGATTAATCACCAAAGACTCTAATTGATCTTAAACAAAATGATTTCCCGTTATGGCAGAGAATGAAATACTAAAGGATTTATTTTTTATCGAAAGGGGCTTTCTCAACGGCAATCACTTTGTTTATCGATCCGACTCCCCTGTCCTTATAGATACCGCCTACATTTCAGGTTTCGATGAAACCGAAAAGGCAATAACAGAATTAGGCGTCCAACTGACAGATGTTTCTTTAATTATCAGTACCCACACCCACTGTGATCATATCGGCGGCAATCACCTCATCCAGCAAAAATCGGGATGCGACATTGCCTTGCACAAGGTTGGAAAATATTTTATTGATTCCCGGGATGACTGGTCCACCTGGTGGCGATACTATAACCAGGAGGCGGCGTTTTTTAACTGCACCCGATCTCTGGAAGATGGTGAAATGATCACCCTGGGTCCCCATGAGTTCCGGGTGATTTATACCCCCGGCCATGCGTCCGACGGCATCGTTTTGTACAATCGGCGGGAGAAGATCCTCATTTCTTCGGACACCCTCTGGCAAACGGATATGGCCGTGATGACCCTACGGGTCGAGGGCAGCCGGGCCTTGTTTGACATGCAGGAATCATTGCAGAAAATTGAGAACCTTGATGTGCTAACAGTTTATCCGGGTCACGGTAAGCCTTTTCATGACATGCAAAAAGCCATCACTAAAAGCAAGAAACGCATCGAATATTTTATGGGACACCCGGAAGCCATCGGCGAAGACGTGTTAAAAAAAATAATTGTGTATACATTGATGATGAAAAAAGTTATACCGGCCGATATCGTCTTTGACTACCTGATGAATACTTACTGGTTTAAAGAAACCGTCGATCTTTATTTTAAGGGCCAATACCAGGCCAAATATGAAGATGTCCTGAATTCATTCCTGAGAAGGGGCATCATCAAAACCGAAAACGGCGATCTGTATACAACAGTCAGGCCATGACTGAGCTTTGAATTACACCGATAAAATGTGCCTTAAGGACCGGCGAAGACCAAAAAAGAGGAAAGCGAAATGAAAATTTCACAGGGCAATCACATATTTGAAATAGCAACCAGGTGAAAGGACGACTATGATGCGACGGAACCACTCTGAAGTGACAGATCCAAAGGAAATCGAGCGAATTCTCTCATCGACCAACATTGGTCGGATGGCCACAATCGGCAAAGACGGTTACCCCTATATAACACCGGTAAACTTTGTCAGCCTGGGTGGAAATATCTATTTTCACTGTGCTCCCAAAGGGGAAAAGCTCGACAACCTGTCACGGGAACGGCGGGTATGTTTTGAAGTCGACGTTCCCCTGTCATATCTCGATATCGGTATGGATCCCACGCGTCCCATCTGTCACCTGCACCAGTACTACCATTGCGTGATTATCCGCGGCACCGCAACTGATTTTCATGATCAGACCCTCAAGCTGGCCATCCTTAATGCCCTGATTGCCAAGCATGAAAAGACGGATGACTTTACGCCGGTCACCGCAGACATGTCAGGTTATAAAGCCTGCAAAGTGATCGAAATTAAACCGGATTCGATTACCGCCAAAAGTGATTTCAGCCAGAACCAGCCGGAAGAAAGCCGACGCGCCATTGCCGGGTACTTGTTCAAGCGCAATCAACCCGGTGATCGCGAAGCGGTCGAGGCCATGGGTTTTACCTTCAAATAGAAAAGGAGGCGCCTTGCATGAATAAAAATGAATTGATAAAGCGCGTGGCTGAGAAGCTCGACGAAGTGCCCCGCAAAGTGGCGGCTAAGGCCGTCGAGGCTGTTTTTGAATCAATTGCCGAAGGACTCCAGGAAGACGGTGTTGTGACCATTGGAAAATGGGGAACCTATTCCGCCGACGAACTGTGATGGCAGGTTGAGCCTGTTGGCCCGTTATCCGGTTTGGCGGTTTCATAATAAAACCCGGCAGGATTCTTTTGACAAATAACTTTCTTTTCCCTATGATACCCGCTCAAAATTACGCCGGGGCCTGTAAATATAAGAATGGATCTTTTTTTTATTTTTTTCTATAACTAATATTGTGGAGGTGTATCATGGCAGAATGTCCTGTATGTGGAGCTAAGGTTATCCTGGCTTCCGATGTTGAGGAAGGGGAGATTATCGCCTGTGACGACTGCGGATCCGAACTTGAGGTAACCGGTAAAGACAGTGTTCAGGAAGCTCCTCAGGAGGAGGAAGACTGGGGGGAGTAATTGGTGCATCCGATCCTTTTCAGGCGACCAATTATTCCCTAATTGAGCGGAAAACGCTGAATTGGAATATTTGCCTCTAAACAAGACCAAGCGTTACCGATTCCATCCCGCCTCACTGTCGAGGACGGGATGGATTTTTTTTGCTTGAGAAAAGGGTATTCTTCCGGTAGGAAATTAAGTTTTGGTTCACATTTGTAATCATTCATATACAGGAGAAAAAAATGAGAGTAGGCTTTTTACATTCCATTATTCGAAAAGAGGAAAAACTGCTGCTGGATGAGTTCAGAAAGCGCCAGGAGGTCGAGTTGATAAAAATTGACGACCGGCAACAATTTTTTGACCTTCACCAAAACTCATTTGACCTCGATGTGGTCGTTGAACGCTCCGTCAACCACTCACGGGCCGTGCATGCCCTCAAGATTTTCAGTGACCACGGTATTCCCACCGTCAACACCCCCGAGGTGGCGGAAGTGTGCGGAAGCAAATTTCTCACCACCCAGGCGCTGATAAAGGCGGGCGTCCGGACTCCGCGCTGCTTTTTGGCGTTTACGCCGGAGTCGGCCCTGGAGGCCATGGATCAGCTCGGATATCCCTGTGTCATCAAGCCGACCACGGGCTCTTGGGGACGCCTGATTTCCAAGGTAAATGACCGGGATGCCGCCGAAGCCATCCTGGAACACAAACAGATCCTGGGAAGCTACCATCATTCCATATTTTATATTCAGGAATATGTTGAAAAAAAGGGCAAAGACATCCGCAGCTTTGTCGTTGGGGGTGAGTGCATTGCAGCAATCTATCGTCACGCCGAGCACTGGATTACCAATACAGCCCGGGGCGGTAAAACCACAAACTGTGTCATTACGCCCGAACTGCAGGATATTTCCGCCAAGGCAGCCCAGGCCTGCGGGGGAGGACTGGTCGCCATTGACGTCTTTGAAAACGACGATGGCTATTCGGTAAACGAGGTCAACTACACCATGGAATTTCGAAACAGCATCGATGTGACCGGTGTCGACATACCGGCCAAAATCGTAGATTATATTCTGGAGGTTGGACGAAAATGAAGGTTAGCATTGTCGGCGCATCAGGCTATGGCGGAGGAGAATTGTTGCGGCTGCTTTTGCAGCACCCCCAGGTGGAAGTCCATCAGTGCACTTCGGAACGATTTGTGGACAAACCCGTAACCCGCCTGCACCCCAATTTGCGCAAGCGAACCAATCTAAAGTTTTGCAGCATTCAGGATCTGGAAACGGTTGACCTTATTTTCACGGCCTTGCCCCATACCCGGTGCATGCAAAAATTTGCGGAATTCAGTTCGCTGGCCGCCCGGATTGTAGATCTTTCGGCTGATTTCAGACTAAAGGATGTCGATGCTTACCGCAAGTGGTATGGCGTCGAACATACCCTGCCGGGCCGGCTCGGCGATTTTGTCTACGGCAATGTCGAACTGCACCGCGAGGAAATGAAACAGGCCAAATATATCAGCGGGGCCGGCTGCAACGCGACCGCCACCATACTGCCCCTGTGGCCCCTTTTCAAGGAAGGTGTCGTGGATACCGCCCGGCCTGTAATCGCTGAGGCTAAATGCGGCTCATCGGAAGGCGGCAACAGCGCCAGCGAGGCTTCCCACCATCCGGAGAGAAGCGGATGTGTTCGCTCCTATCGACCCACCGGCCACCGGCATATAGCCGAAATGGAACAGGAGTTGGGCAATCCGGTTTACTTTTCAGCCACCTCTATCGAGATGGTCCGGGGTATTCTGGTGACGGCCCATCTGTTTGTTAATGACGGCATCACCGAAAAAGACATCTGGAAGACTTACCGTCAGGTTTACGGACAGGAACCGTTCATCCGCATTGTTAAGGAAAAGCAGGGAATTTACCGCTATCCGGAGCCCAAGATTCTGGCGGGATCGAATTACTGTGACATCGGTTTCGAACTGGATGGCAAGCGTCTGGTGGTGGTCTCAGCCATCGACAACCTCATGAAGGGCGCCGCCGGCCAGGCCGTGCACGCCATGAATGTGATGTGTAATTTTGAAGAAAGCCAGGGGCTGGATTTTCCAGGACTGCACCCCATATAGAGAGTGACGAAGGACGAATGCGGAATGTGCCGATTACTGACCGTACGATCCCAAACACTATTCGCCATAGAGCCCCATCTGGGAAAATTCGCCCAGATTGCCAAAAACAGCAAGGAATACCAGGGGCACGGGTGGGGGTGCGCCTATATGGATACTGCAGGGCACTGGCAGTTTTACCGAAATATCAAGCCTGTCTGGGAAGATGACCCGGGCCGGTTCGGTGAAACCACCCTGCTGGTGGTCCATGCACGCAGCGCCTTCGAAGATAAAAACATCGTCGTTGAAAACAACATGCCTTTTTTCGATGGTCGCACCGTCTACATTTTCAACGGCGAACTGCGGGGCGTTAAAATTCGGGAAGAAGGCCGGATAGGCGCCGAAAAAATTTTCAACTACATCCGCCGCTTTGACAGGGGCAACACACGCCAGGCATTGGCAAAGGCGGTCGCAATCATCAAAAAAAGAACCCGTCACATCCGGGGTATGAATATCATCATGGTCAATGAAACGGGTATTTTTGTATCCAGCTATTTCACAGAGGATGAATCTTATTTCACCATGAGCTACCGGCAAGGAGACGATCTAATTATCTGTTCGGATCCCTATCCTTCCGAGAAAAACTGGCCGAACATCGCCAATGATACAGTGAGGAAATGGTAAATGATCATCGTTAAAATCGGCGGAGGGGACGGAATTAACATCAATGGTATCATCGCAGACCTTTCCGGTCTGGATGACAAATATATTATCGTTCACGGGGCCAATGCCCTGCGCGACAAACTGGCGGAAGATCTGGGGCAACCCAAACAGGTGCTGACCTCGGTCAAAGGCTACACCAGCGTCTACTCCGATGAAAAACTGCTGGATGTCATGATGATGGCCTATGCCGGATTAAGAAACAAGCGCATTGTCGAATTGTGCCACCAGCACGGCATCAATGCAGTGGGGCTCAGTGGTCTGGATGGCAAGCTTGTGCAGGGCAAGCGCAACAAGGGCATCCGGGTATATGAGGGTAAAAAGCTGAAAATCGTGCGGGATTTTTCCGGCAAACCCCAAACGGCCAACGCCCCGCTTCTGCAGCTGCTTATGGACAAAGGTTACGTTCCGGTGCTGACGGTCCCCATCATTGACGAGCAAAACACGGCCATCAACACCGAAAACGACGACGTCGTGCGGGTGTTGCAGCAGGCCCTCCATGCGGATATGGTAATTAACCTGATCGGGGCGCCGGGGTTCCTGGAAAACAAGGATGATGAGACCTCGCTCATCGAAAACATTGCCGCCGCCGAATTAGAAACCCGGGAACAGCAGGTTGTGGGTCGCATGAAGCGTAAAATGCTGGCTGTCAGAAAGTTATTTGAACACGGGGCGTCAAGGGTTGTCATCGGTGATGGACGGACTGCGCACCCGGTGGCCGATGCCATGGCAGGGAAAGGAACGGTAATCGCATGAATACCCGGGAGCTGGAGCAGACTTTCGAACTGGCGGTTTATCCCCGTAGAGATATCGTTCTGGTCCGCGGCAGCGGAGCCAGATTGTTTGACGAAAACGGCCGGGAATATATCGACTGCGCAGCCAATGTCGGTGTTTCCAATATCGGACACGGCAATGAAATTGTAGCCAGGGCCGTGTATGACCAATACCTCACCCTGGGCAATTGCTACAGCATGTTTTATAACCCTGTGCGAGCCCAGTTGGCAGAAAAACTGGTGTCGCTTGCTCCCGGAAATCTGAATAAGGTCTTTTTCTGTAACTCCGGGGCCGAAGCGAATGAAGCGGCGATTAAGTTCGCCCGGACCAGCACCGGCCGACAGGAAATCATTGCGGCCATGCGCGGCTTTCACGGCAAGACCATGGGCGCACTGGCAGCCACCTGGGGCCCGGAATACCAAAAACCGTTTGCGCCTATGATGCCGGGCTTAAGGCATGTCCCCTACAATAACGTTGCCAAGCTGGAATCTGCTGTTGACCATAATACCGCCGCAGTTTTGCTGGAAGTCGTCCAGGGCGAAGGCGGTGTCAGAATCGGTGACAAGGCGTATTTCCAAAAAGTTCGCCAAATCTGCGATGCCAACGGTATCCTCCTGATCATCGACGAGGTCCAAACCGGGTTCGGCCGGACCGGCACCATGTTCGCCTGCGAACAATTTGTGGTGCCCGACATGCTCTGCCTGGCCAAATCCCTGGCCGGCGGCCTTCCCATGGGGGCAGTGATCTGCAACGACAGGATCAAGGTCCCGGTTAAAAGCCATACGTCCACCTTTGGCGGCAACCCCACAGCCTGTGCCGCGGCATTGGCCTCGGTGGATGTCATTGAAAAAGAAGGCTTGGTGGAAAATTCAAAGATCCTTGGTGACTATTTTCTGCAGGAACTTCGCAGGATCGAGAGCAATAAAATCCGCGAGATTAGAGGTTTGGGCCTCATGCTCGGCATCGAGCTTAAAGAAAAAGCCGGGCCTTATGTACAGAAGCTTATGGAGATAGGTGTTATTGTCCTGCTCGCCGGAGCCACAGTCATTCGTCTGCTGCCGCCTCTGGTGATCACTAAAGAAGAAATCGATACGGTCGTGGAAGCGCTTAAAGAAATATTGGAAAGTTAGCGGTACTATGGTGGACAATAAGTAGTTGATACTCGATACTGGATGCTCGATACTCGATGAGCAACTGAGATTTCTGACTTTCTCTATCGAGAATCGAGTATCGAATATCGAGTATCGTTTCGCCGACGCGTTAAAATGGTAAACCTAGGAGGATGACTTGACAATCCCACAGGACTTTGAAATCAGAGCAGCTAAAGAAAATGATGTCCCGGTAATCCTGGTACTGATCAAAGAACTGGCGGCATACGAGAAGCTATCCCACGAGGTGGAAGCAACCGAAGCGGATATCCGCCAGTCATTATTTGGTGATCGGCCGGTGGCCGAAGCCCTGATCGGAGAGCTTGAAGGGATTCCCATCAGCTTTGCGCTGTTTTTCTATAATTTTTCTACTTTCCTGGGCAGACCGGGAATCTATCTTGAAGATCTTTACGTCCAACCGGCATACCGCAGCAAAGGCGTCGGGCGTAGAATGCTTGCGCACATCGCGCGGCTGGCAAAAGAGCGCAACTGCGGCCGATTTGAGTGGTCGGTTCTGGACTGGAACGAGCCGGCCATCCGCACTTATGGCAGGTTGAATGCCAGACCCATGAAGGAATGGATTTTGTACCGCCTGACCGGCGAGGCCTTGAACAAACTGGCGCAGGAGAACTGACAACCAGGGCTAAACTCCTGGCCGCAACAGACATTATGCGTTCGCCATGCTTCTCATTAACAATAATGCGGTTACCGATCCCGCCATCAATCTGGCCCTGGAAGAACACTGTTTCCGGAACCTGGACCCCGCCTCCGAGTATCTACTGTTTTACAACAACCGGCCGTCGATTATCATCGGTAGGCATCAAAATCCTTTCCAGGAATTCAATCATGATCTGGCTCGCCGCAAAGACATTCTCCTGGTGAGACGGATATCAGGCGGTGGAGCAGTTTACCATGATCCCGGCAACCTTAACTTCAGCTTTATAACCGATTTCACAGGAGAAAAGCTGAATTATTTTAAAACCCTGCTAACCCCCATCCTGAAAACCCTGCAGCATCTGGGGGTGCCAGCGCAGCTGACGGACAAAAATACTATTCTTGTAAAGGGTAAAAAGATTTCCGGTAATTCCCAGCACACCAACATGCGCCGGATGCTCAGCCACGGAACCCTGCTTTTTGATTCTGATCTGGATATTCTTCAACGCGCTCTGAATTCCAATCTGGTCGTCACCGAATCACGCGCAGTTTCATCCATCAAAAGTAAAGTCACCAACATATCCGGGCATATGCGCCGACCCATGGGCATTGATGCCTTCCGGGCGGCATTGATGGAGGGTCTATCCAGGATTTTTGGAGAAATAAGTCAGTACCGCGTGACAGCCGATGAATGGGAATCGGTTGACCTCCTTGCTAAAACGAAATATAAATCATGGGACTGGACTTTCGGTCGGTCACCGGAATTTACCGTTCACCACCAAATAAGGCTTGATTCAGGTATCGTGGCTGCTCATTTTATTGTCAAAAATGGTATCATTAGAGACATCGAGCTGGCAGATAAATCTGCAGATTTGTCTGCTGCCCGACAGGTTATCAAAGCGTTTGTCGGTGAACGCTATGATGTGAATGTTCTGCAGAAATACGGGTCAAATAGTGACACGGTTTGAAATCCATACCAAAGCGGCTCTTGTTCTGCTTATCTTTGTCCTCAGCTTGATCATCGGCAGTGCACCCAACTGCGCCCGGGCAGGCGAAGACCCTGGGGAATTGTTCAATTACAGTTTTGCAATCTGGCTGGGCAGCGGTGTCTATAAAGTGCAAAACGCCGACAAGCGGTTTGCTGTCCTGCGTGTGCCGGCCGCCGTTACGTTGCGACCGGCTAACCTTGAAAAATCGGCACTGATCGACCGCCTGGGATTTCGCCTGCTGTTGCCGGCCGCCGTCGGCTTCGAGGAAGAAACCGATACCGACTTCAGTTTTGGGGCCGTTGCCTTTGTCCCCGGCCTCGAAGTGCAAATCCCGATCAACCAATACTGGGCCTTAAAGCCCTTTGCCCAGCTGGGTGCCGGTAAGGACACCGCCGGCGGAGACTTGCAGTATATTTACGGCGGAGGCTTAAGAGGTCTCATCAGCATTCCCTGGAAGAAGTTTGTTTTCGGCATTGGGAATTCAGTGGTCCTGGCTGAAGACCGAGATGCGACGTCAAAAAACACCAGCGGATTTTCGATGTTTAATGCCGGTCTGGACGTTCGTCACCCTACGGATTTTACTATTTTTAATCGACAACTCGATGTCAGTGTTTTTTTTGTCGCCAACTTCTTCCGAAATCGAGTGGATATTTTAAGCGATGATGGTGAAACGGACAGGATTAACACCCTTTATGATGTCGGCCTGACATTTGGTTTAAGTGAATCCCTTTCGATTTGGAAGGTAGATTTGGATCGGGTCGGCATAGACTACCGCTGGGGTGACCAGGGCTTTAAAGGAATCGGATTTAATCTGGGATTTCCCTTTTAGTTTATCCGAAGCGTATTCTACAAAATGAATTCCTCGTCGAAAATAGCAATCGCAGCCGTCGCGATTGTAGTTGCCTTACCGGTTATCGTTTTACTGGCAGCTGAAATGATTTTAAATTCCGCAGCGGTTAAGTCTGAAATAGAGCGTATGGTCGCTGAAACCCTCGAAATGGAGTTTAAAATCGAGGGCCGAATCGACGTCCGTTTATTGCCCTTCCTTGCCCTGGCGGCCAGAAACCTAACCGTCGAAATTAAATCCGGCCAGATAGCATCCGCCTTCCACTTAAAAATAAGGTGTCACATCTTGTTATTTACAAAGAAACACCAGTGTGCGATATAATTTGCAATAAAGCATTCGATTCCGCATGACCAATTTACCCCTAAGTATTAATAATGCTTAAAGAATTATCAATTCGCAATTTTGCCATTATCGATGACCTGCAAATCGAATTCGCAGACGGCCTGACCGTTTTGAGCGGTGAGACCGGGGCCGGTAAATCGATTATTCTCAATGCCGTTAATTTGCTGCTGGGAAGCAGGGCATCGGCCGAACTGGTGCGCACCGGGGCCGATAGCGCCGAATTGGAGGCTATATTTCAGATTTCAACGGCCAGCAGCGCGGCACAAAGCATGTCAGACAACGGTTACGATCCAACCGAAGGCCTGCTGATCAGACGACTTATCTCCCGCTCTGACAATAACAGGGTGTATATTAATGGCCGCCTGGCGACCATCGGTGTGCTGACGGCTATTGCCGAAAGTCTGGCCAGTATTTCCGGACAACACGCCCATCAGAGTCTTTTGAAAGAAGATCAGCATCTTCTCATCCTAGACCAGTTCGGAGGTCTGATGACGCTGCGCCGGCAGGTATTTGACAACTACCACCAAATCCTGCCGTTAATTGATGAGCTCAACCGGCTCGAATCAATCCGGCAGCGGCAGGATGAACACCTGGAGTTGCAGGAGTTTCAGAGAAAGGAAATCACCGCAGCCGACCTGGTTTCAGGTGAAGATGAGCAGTTAGAACAGGAACGGTTGCGCTTGAAGAATGCCGAATTTCTGTACCAGACCGTCCACGGTAGCATCGAAGAACTGTACGGTGCATCCGGCTCTGTCCTGGAAAGACTGCTGGAAATTAAAAAAAACCTGGAAACAGCAGGCCGTATAGACGCCCAATTGAATTCATTTGCTGAATCCCTGGCCTCGGCTTCCTATCAAATCGAAGACCTGACAGAGGAGCTGCGCGCCCATCTGAATTTGATACTGATGGACGATCAAAGGCTGGAAGCCGTTGAGGAGCGCCTGGATACAGTCAATAAACTCAAGCGTAAATACGGTGGATCGCTGCAAGCCGTTTTCTCCCAGCTGGCGACCATCGAGGACGAGCTTTCAAAGGTTGAAAACATCAGCGCGCAAATCCAGACAGTCAAAGCGAAACTTGAAAAATTACACGAAGAGCTAACGCGCCGGGCACTGGCGCTGTCCCAAAAAAGAGCCAAAACAGCCAAAAAACTGGGTCTCAGGGTGGTCGCGGAGCTTGGTTCTTTGAAAATGTCCCAGACTGAATTCCAGGCCGTTATCCATCCTGTGGTCGCAGATGACAAATTATATTCCTATCTCAGGTCTGAAAAGTGCATGCTTACCGAAACCGGTATTGACCGGGTCACCTTTATGATCGCCCCCAATCCTGGAGAAGTATTAAAACCGCTGACCAGTATAGCCTCCGGCGGCGAGCTTTCCCGCGTGGTACTGGCCTTAAAAGCCATTTTGGCCGCATCCGACGCAGTGGAAACGATTGTCTTTGATGAAGTCGATGCCGGCATCGGCGGCGGCACGGCAGAGGTGGTGGGCCGCAAACTGTCTGAGCTTGCCGGCCATCATCAAGTAATATGTATTACCCATCTGCCGCAGATAGCCAAATTTGGTAAACATCATTTCAGTATATCCAAGCATGTCATGAATGGCAGAACTGTGACAACCATCCAGCCGCTTGAAAAAGAAGATCGGCACCGGGAGATTGCCCGTATGCTGGGTGGGGAAAAAATTACCCAAACCACGCTGGACCATGCACGGGAGATGCTGGAAAAATAAGTCTTGCCGCGTAAGACAGCTCATAGTTTGTAGCTCATAGCTCACAATTAAAAGTGAATTTATCAATCGTAAGTTTCTAACCCGACCATTGAGAACACGTGGCAGGGAGGAAGGAAACACAGAATATGCTGATCGATAAATTTTTTAAACGGGGCAGAGAGTTTTTGGGATGTCAATACCCTATCATGTGCGGTGCAATGACCTGGGTTAGCGACCCTAAACTCGTCAGCACCATCGGCAATGCCGGAGGCTTCGGACTCTTGGCCGGTGGCAACACCCCGGTCGATATTTTTAAAGAGCAGATAATTGAAACCCAGGAGTTGACCGACAGACCATTCGGCGTCAACCTTATCACGCTGGCCCCGGTCTACGAAGCTCAGCTTGAGCTAGTCTGCAAGCTCGGTTGCCAGTTTGTCGTATTTGCGGGCAGCATACCGAAAAAATCCGAAATCGAAAAGGCCAAACGGTGCGGCGCCAGAGTCATTTGTTTCGCCCCCACTGCGCCCCTGGCGCACAATTTAATCGAAAAGGGGGCCGATGCCTTAATTCTAGAAGGTTCAGAGGCCGGCGGCCACATCGGCCCGGTCGCCTTATCGGTCCTGATTCAACAAATTCTTTTTAACGTTGACAGCGTACCGATTTTTATCGCCGGGGGAATCGCAACCGGCCGTATGATGGCCCACCTGTTAATGATGGGGGCGGCCGGCATCCAGATGGGAACCCGTTTTATCATGGCAGAAGAGTGTGTCGCCCACCCGAAGTTTAAAGAAACCTTTCGCAAGGCCAAGGCCAAAGATGCCATGGCAACGCCGCAATTTGACAGCCGCCTCCCGGTCATCCCCGTGCGGGCATTGAAAAATGAAGGTTCCCTTGAGTTTGCCAAACTCCAACTCGAATTGCTGGGCAAATTGGACAACAACCTCATTGATCGGCACGAGGCTCAGTATAAGGTAGAAGAATTCTGGGCCGGCGCGTTGCGACAGGCGGTAATCGAGGGCGATGTTACCAGAGGATCGCTCATGGCAGGGCAATCGGTAGGACTGGTGGATAAGATCCAGCCGCTGAATGAAATTATCGGCGAAGTTGTAAAAGATGCGGAATCGGAATTGCAAAGGCTGAAAGGGATTTTCAACCGGGAAGATTAGACTTAGCCTATAACTGTTCAACATTCGCAGCAGCAGGCCCGTTCGAGCCATCCTCGATTTCAAACGTCACACGCTGGCCTTCGGTAAGCGATTTGAAGCCATCGCCTTTTATCGCGGAATAATGGACAAAAATGTCTTCACCGTCTTCTTTGACAATAAAGCCCCAACCCCTCTTGTTGTTGAACCACTTGACTGTTCCTTGCGGCATAGCTTCGAACTCCTGAATTACTTCTGAAACCTTTGCATAACATCTCTGATTGCAAAGGACGCCAACTGTTAGGATACTTTCGACCTTTCTTTACTCACCATATAAAAAGGCAGGGTCTCTATTGACTCTGCCTGTATGGTCTGAATTTATCTCATCTTCGAAAATGATACATCACGGCTCGCGTAGACTTCTGTAATTTTCGACCATAGAGGAGACAGCAATTGGACCAATCCCCTGTAGCCGTTGATGGCAGCTATTTTATTGCTAATAAAAAAGAGGTGTCAAGAAAAAAATATGTCGATTGGGCCGACAATTGACAAAATTTGTGAAGGCAGTAAAATACTGTCTGTACATAATACCGAAATAAATGGTATACCTGCAGATACCTTCAGCATAGGAAAATCTGATTCAGCTATGATTTAATCATTCATATTGGCGGAGTAACTAAAGCCATGGCTGTTTGCGCACCGGTGTGCTGCCGGCAGCGGTCCAAAATGATGAATTGACAGAGGAGGAGAAAAAGAATGCCTAACAATCTGAGCAGCAGCCGGTGGTCGGTTCTGATAAGCTTTTTTGCAGGTTTGCTTTTGCTTGCTGGATGTGCAGCACCTATGCACCAAGCCGTTGAAACCACCGAAATCCCTCCTGATATAAATGTTTTGAGAGTCGGGGTTTCAACCAATGCACAACCCCTGGTTTACCGACAGGGAAATAAAATTGTCGGACTGGAAGCCGATTTTGCAAGGGAACTAGCCAAGGACCTCGGCAAATCACTGCATATTGTAGAGTATGACTGGGAGGATCTAATACCCGCTCTGATGGCCAATAAGATCGATATCATTATGTCCGGCATGTCTATAACCCGGCTTAGAGAAGTAAGAATCGCCTTTACTATTCCGTACTTTAAAAGCGGATTAATGGCCCTGATTCGCAGGGAGGATGCCGCCCGTTTCAGCACCGGCCTTTTTTCCTTAACAACAAGTTCTGCCATCGGTGCAATTAAAGATACCACCAGCGAATATTTTGTGGAAACAAACTACAGCAGCGTCAAAAAAATACTGTTTTCAAATACAAACCCAGCGGTGAAAGCCCTGATCGACAAACAGATTGATATGTTTATCTATGACGCTCCTTTGATTTTGTATTTAGCGTCTGAAAATGAAACCAGAGGCCTGACGGCTCTGTTTACCCTGCTTACTGAAGAATATCTGGCCTGGGGTGTCAGAAAAGATAATAAAGAACTGCTGGAATCAGCTAACAACTTTCTAAGAACAGCCAACAGTGACGGACGGTTACAACAAATGATCAAATACTGGATCCCCTTTGCCAAATAAATTAAAATTCGTGCTATAATAAACGGGTTGGACCTTCCAGGGTCTGGCCCCTTTTTTTGGGCACGGCCTCGTCGATTCAACTAAACCACCCCCATGTCTGTCGGGCAAACAGTGTCACAATGAGAATATCTAAGCACAAATTGTTCTGGGTAACAGGTGCGTTTGCTATCCTGGCTTTTTTGATTCTTTTCCTAATCCGCCTGGATTGGTTAAATAAATTCCTTTACCGCCCCAAGGTCCTGGAGATATCAGCCGTCAATTTGCCCCACGCCAAACAAACCTGGATGAATATTTTTCAAGGCAGCCGCAAAATCGGCTTCTCACACACCAGACTGTCTGCTGAAAACGATGGCTATCACCTGCAGGAAACCGTTCGCATGCGGATTAATACCATGGGTATGGTCCAGGATATCGAGCTCCAGACCCGGGGACGGCTAAAGGAGGACTACAGTCTGGCCGATTTTGATTTTAATATCAATTCGGGGCGATTCAGCTTCCATGTGGACGGCTCCCTATCCGGGGATGTGCTGACAATCAATTCCGCCAGTACCGGATCCAACCGCCGGATGGAGATCAGGCTTGAAAACAAACCCTACCTTCTTGCCGGAATCACATCTGCCATGGCTGCGATCGAGCTTAAAACCGGTGATAAATACGCGTTTGATATCTTTGATCCGGCCACCATGGGGCAAACACCGGTGATCGTTGATATAATCGGCCAGGAAGATATCAGTATCGCCGGAAGCCAAAAAACAGCCACCAAGGTGGCCCTGAATTTCAAAGGAACATCTCAGACCGCCTGGATTGACGAATCCGGAGATGTGCTGCAGGAAAAAGGCCTATTAGGAATTCGGCTTGAAAAAACCACCCGGCAAAATGCCCTTGGGGGACTTGGCAGGCAAGCCAGCGCGGATCTTACCGAAATGGCATCGGTTGCATCCAATGTGGTGCTTGAAAACCCGGACCACCTCGAAACCCTGAAATTTGAGATCACCGGTATTTCTGATAAACGGGTTAGATTAGACGGCGGCCGACAAATTTTCAAAAAAAATGTGCTGACAATCAATCGGGAATCAATCGCCAATCTG
>JBATKU010000033.1:0-1713 GCA_049669725.1 Desulfobacterales bacterium | reverse complement strand
GTGGGGGGTCGGCGATCAGTCTGCCTCCCATGGGTTCTTACCTGATGACCCATCCGGCGGGTTCGTTATGGACGGTCACCGCCTCAAAACCCGGCGCCTACCATGCGTTGAGTTACACCCCGGTTGAAGTTATCGATCTGGGCGCAATTACGCCTCTGGATTTTCTGCTGACGCCCACCGATACAGATGCCGACGGCCTTCCGGACTACATAGAAAACGCCATTGCCTGCCTGGATGTCAACGATGCAGATACCGATGATGATGGGATTGTTGATGGTGATGAAGATAAAAATAAAAACGGCGTTCGAGATTCCAATGAGACCGACCCATGCAAGCCGGATACGGATGGCGATATGATCCAGGACGGCACTGAGTCGGGAATGACTTTAAGTGATGTCGGGCCGGCTACAAATAGCGTAATCTTTAAGCCGGATGCCGATTCAACAACGAAGACAGATCCAAACGATAATGATACGGACAACGATAGATGGCTTGACGGGGAGGAAGACTCAGACCACAACGGCCGGGTGGATGCCGGAGAAAAGGATCCGAATCGTTTCAACGCCAGGTTTATGCCGCAAATTCCGTTGCTTTTACTCGAGTGATGGCGTAAATTCGGGGCCTGGTAATATCAAGCTTAGGTTAACACCTGAATTTTCAGGCAAGATTCAGGCCTTACCCTGAAGGGTAGAGAAGCCATGTCTTCCAAAATTAGGATAAACAAATCAAAGGTAATACTTTTCCTTGCAGTCATCATCATCTTCCCCACCGCAAGTGTCTTTGCCTGGAACGGAAATTATTTAATAGTGGACGGCAATGGCGACTATGCGCAGTTTTTGGCGGAGGGGCCGCTGGATGTCGGTGAAGACAACAGCAAAAGCTTTACTGTCGAATTTTGGGTGATGCCTACCACGTACGGTGCCATCATATCGGACGATGCCTATGATATCGGCTACGTTTACGACGCCAACCTCGGCCGGGATGTAATTAAATTCCGACTGTGGTTCGATGGTGAAAATTCCGGTGTGCTCAAGCGCCCGATCGATCTATTGGGTTCGGGCTGGCATCATGTTGTCTGCAGCTATGATAACACCCAGAATATGGCGGCCATCGGTGTCGACGGGGATATTGACTGGCTCAGCAATGTGATTGATGATGACGGTCTTTTTAACTGGACATCTCCCTTTCTGGTTGGCAGTTATAGCCCTTCGAGCGGATTTTTTAGCGGCGGTATCGACGAAGTCCGCGTTTCGGATCAGGTGCGCTACCCCGGAAATTCTTACAGTTTGCCTGCTGTCCCTTTCGGTAGCGATGCCGACACCCTGGGCCTCTGGCATTTCGACGATACTCCGGGGGCCACAGTTTTTTCCGATAGCTCGATTAACGGCAATGATCTTACTGCCGTGGGTGATGCTGTTACCGGGTTCGGCTCAAGCGGCGTGAATTCTCAGCTGCTTTTCCTGCGAGACGGCGGCTCCCTGATGGAAGAAATCGGACCCGGCGTTCCCTGGGTAGAGTGGTTCGTCTGGCCAACCAGCCCCAACAGCCGGCAGTGGGAAACCATCCTCACCGGCGATATTGCCGGTTCCTTTTCATATCAGATCGACGTTACCCAGTGCACGGCTGACACCACCCTTAAAATCGAATTCATCGTGGATCGCGGCAGCGGAGAGATCACCGTTGCTGCTGATAATGTTGATATAGGCCCCCTTG
>JBATKU010000032.1:0-15815 GCA_049669725.1 Desulfobacterales bacterium | reverse complement strand
ACCATGGACAAGATCAGCATGGTTAAGGCCGAGTACCAGAACGCCGTGGATAAGGCCAACCAATTAAAGGCCGAACTTGTCGAGCTGTTTGAGCAATATTCATTATTCGATAAACTTCAGATTGAGGAGACCTGCCGGGAGACCTGTCGATAAGCACTGTTATGTGAAGTAAGAACCAAATGCAGGTACAAAAAAGGATGGCGTCTTAATAGGACGCCATCCTTTTTTGATGTAAACAGACGAATCCGTTAGTCGAAAGCCATTTCGGTTTTCCAGACCTCCCAGACTTTTCCAACCAGATCCGGACCCGGCTTTAAGGTAACTTTACCAGGTTTCCAGCCGGAGGGCGTGGCTTCCTTACCTTTGCTTTCTCTAACCAGCTGGAAAGCCTGTACCTGTCGGAACGTTTCCCCGACATTACGTCCCACCGGCGGCGTAAGGACTTCATAACCCTGGATTACGCCGTCCGGGTCGATGATAAACCGGCCCCGGTTCTCGACGCCTGCTTCTTCATCGAAGACGCCGAAGATTTTCCCGACCTTACCCCCGGTGTCCGAAAGCATGGGGAACGGAACCCCGCCATCCACCATTTTGGAGAGCTCATGGTCATCCCACATTTTGTGAACAAAGACACTGTCGATGCTCATGGACAGAATTTCAACGCCCAGCTTTTGAAATTCCGGATATTTTTCGGCAACTGCCGAAATCTCAGTTGCTCAAACAAAGGTAAAATCACCCGGATAAAAGCAAAGCAATACCCATTTGCCTAAATAATCGGAAAGTTTGGCTGAAACAAATTTCCCTTTCTGATATCCCGGTGCTGCAAAATCCGGTGCTTTTTTGCCCACATGTATCATGGTTGAGACCTCCTTACGAATAGTTGCTTTTTCTTCATTAATTTCTTCTTCAACATTTTCACCGACAGGACCGCCGGTCGGTCGGGCACAGCCGACCTCCATCTCTTCTGCCATGGGCACCTCCTTTCCCAGAATCATGATGAATACGTTCGAAATAATTATAAGATAATGCTCATAATTATTAGATTAAATTTATCCCGGCGTCAATATAAAAGATAGCTTTAAGTCGCCGGGAATATACGTGGTAAGCTTTCGACCGGGCCCCCGAAGGAATTGGGCTCGTAGTATGCATCAGGGTTGGGGTTGTTCGGGAAAAAGCGCATCTTCCCATCCTTGTGATAGTGATTCATGAGGCATTTGGGGGCATTGATGGGCAGGGCCTCATAATGGGTCCCCAGGCGGTAGCGGTGCGCATCGGCCTAAGAAAGGATCCGCGCCGGCAGCAATTTTTTATTGACAAATAAGAATAATTCTTATTTAAGATCCATATGCAGAAAAATGAGGCAGATACGCTGTTAAAGGATTTTACTGATACGTGCAAAGCGCACAATCTCAAAGTAACCCCCCAGCGGATGACTATTTATCGGGAGCTACTTGATTACACCGCGCATCCGACCGTGGATGCCATGTTTCAAATCGTCAAAAAAGAATTTCCCAATATTTCCTACGATACCGTAAGCCGCACGATGCTGAAATTTGCTGAAATCGGCATCGTGGGTCTGGTTGAAGTTTACGGCGGTGCCAAACGCTTTGATCCCAACGTGACAAACCATCATCACCTGCACTGTGTTTCCTGCGGAAAAATACTCGATTTCCACAACGATGAATACAACAACCTCAAAATACCGGATCAAGGCCGCCAGGGCTTTACGGTGCTTACCAGTCGGGTGGTTTTCAAGGGTATATGTAATAAATGCAGCAACCCGGGGAATCTTTCCCCCAAGAAAATACCCAATTGAGTTAAACTCAATTGGAACTTAACCGTTATTCGTTATCAGTTAATCGTATAAAAGGAATACAATCTAATTTTAATTCTGACAGATCAATGAATTTTAAAATGGCATTGTCATCCATTTCTAATAACGAATAACAAATCCGCCTGCGGCGGATTAACGCCAAATTGAGCGAATAGTGCTCAATTTGGTTAAACGAAAGGAGAAAAAACATGAGTAAAACCACAGACAACTTACAGGCTGCATTTGCCGGTGAATCCCAGGCCAGAAACAAGTACACCTTTTTTGCCGAAGTCGCCCGGGAGGAAGGCTACCATTACATTGCCAAGATCTTCGAGGAAACCGCTTTCAACGAGATGCAGCACGCCAAGGATCACCTTAAACTGCTGAACGGCATCGGAGATACCGCTGCCAATCTCAAGGAGGCTTTCGGCGGCGAAGACTACGAGGTGAAAAACATGTATCCGGAATTTGCAGCGGAGGCCGCAGAAGAAGGCGAAAAAGCCGCCGAGATCGCTTTCAAACAGGTGGCCAAAATCGAGTCCCATCACCGGGCGCGCTACAAGAAACTGCTCAAGATGGTGGAAGCCGGCACAGTGTTTAAACGCGAGCAACCGATTAGATGGAAATGCGGTGTCTGCGGATACATCCATGAAGGCAATGAGCCACCGCCCAAATGCCCATCATGTAAAAACCCTAAAGAGTATTACGAACCCGCAAATTTAGATTTCTAGAAGGGTCGCCATGACGGTTTATAGATGTTGAGTCTGTGATACCGAATATGATGAAGAAAAAGAAGGCGTGACATGGGATCAGGTCTCCAGCGACTGGGCCTGTCAGGTCTGCGAATCCGGTAAACCGCTGTTTAGACCGGTTGACGACGGCCCATCCGGTTCTGATTCTCCGGCCGCCGTCACCGGTTCGGCGGCCGGTCAGCCGGAAGCGTTTGAAAAAACATTCGATGATTTCGAGACCTACATGGCCGACATCCATGCCATGGCCGAAACCGGTGAGTCCATCATCGAGCCCATGCGCACCTGTAAACCAACTTTTTCCTGGGATGATATTCTGATAAAAGGTGCCCAGCTGGCTAAAATCCCGTTGAACTGCGACCATCCCGTCAACACCCGCACCAATATCGGTCCCGGCGCCGGGCAGCCGCTTGTGGTTGAAACCCCGATCTACATTACCCATATGTCCTTCGGAGCCCTGTCCAAAGATGCCAAACTGGCCCTTGCCCGGGGTAGCGCGGCGGTGAAAACCGCCATGTGCTCAGGAGAAGGGGGCATTCTGCCCGAATCCCGTCAGAGCGCTTACAACCATTTTTTACGTTTGAACCAGAGAAGCATACAGCCAAAGATAGCCACCAACAGCACCCATAACAACGGGTAAGACCATTTCCATTTGAGCTCCGGCATAAATTCAAAGTTCATGCCGTAAATGCCGGCAATAAATGTCAGGGGAATGAAGATGGTCGCCATAATGGTCAACACCTTCATCACTTCGTTCATGCGGTTGGAGATTGTGGACAGGTAAAGATCCTGCAGGCCGGAAAGCACGTCGCGCAGCGACTCGATGGTATCCATGACCTGAATCGTGTGGTCGTAAACGTCCCGTAAAAAAACCTGGGTTGTCTCTTCAATCAGATGCGACTGGTCTTTGACCAGCGAATTGAGCACTTCCCGCAAGGGCCACACCTGCTTGCGAAAATAGATCATCTCGCGCTTCAGGTTGTGGATGGTATGCAGGGTTTCAGGCGAAGGCCCGGTTAACAGTTCTTCTTCCAGGTTCTCGATCTTCTCCCCCAGTTTTTCTAGCACCACAAAGTAATGATCCACCACAGCATCGGTCAGGGCGTATGCCAGATAATCGCACCCGGACCTGCGGATGCGTCCCTTTGCCTGGCGGATGCGCAGGCGCACCGGGTCGAACACATCGCCCGCCTGCTCCTGGAAAGAAAACAGGAAGTGTTCTCCCAGAATCAGGCTGATCTGCTCGGATGAGATGTGACCGGTCGACTCATTGAATGAAAGCATTTTGAGAACCACGTAGAGATAGTTTTCAAAATCATCGACTTTGGGACGCTGGGCGGTGTGAACAATGTCTTCCAGAGTCAGCGGATGAATATCGAAGTGCTGTCCGACCTTCTCGATGATATTGACATCATGCAGACCGTTGATATTGATCCAGGTGACCGGTGGGGATCCCCTGTGCAGGTAGGCATCTTCGATGGACTGCAGTTCACTTTCGATAAGGTTTTCCCGATCATAGTTGATGATGGAAATGGTGGCTTTTCCCATCTTTTGCTCACCGGTGTGAACCATTATACCCGGAGACAACCCGGCTTTCTTTGAAGTTTTCTTGACAAAACGTGGCATCGGGTAATTCTCTCCTAACTGTGCGGGTTGCTCTTGCTATGGATTTCCCTTGGTGAAGCTGATTGATGTCGGCCCTGCATCCCGGAAGCCCGAACTATTTCTGGGTGACGGATCTTAGCAGTTCGCTGCAGCGGTTCAACCGTGTGATTGCTGATTGTATTGCCAATCGCTCATTTCTGACCAGGGGTGCTTCAAAAAAATTCGGCGGGAAAATGGTATAGTTAACCTGTATCTGTTGGTACATGTTTTCAATTTGTATGACCGATGTTTCCAGGCTTTTTATTCTGACCCCATAGTACTTAAGCCGATTTTTTTCTTTTAAATCGATAAACAGGGTCAGCAGGTTGGTCTCGTATTCACAGACCGCGCTGATAGTTGAAATAGCCAGCATGGAAGACAGGAATATGTTTTTTTGCTGATTATAACTATCATTGGTTTTGCCGGATGCATCCATGGCTCGCTGGATCGCTTCAAACTTCTCGATGTTGTCGGTCAGGGCCTCTAAATTGGCCTCCAGTTCGGGTTGTATATCAGCAAATCGAATCGGCTGGCTATGGACCGCAGGCGAATGCAGCACGACAAGCACAAAAACCACGCTGATAATAACAGGATTTTTTTTCATTGGGTTTTTCATTTCTTCATTTTCCACAAGGTTAGCTCTGTCATTTAACAGCCTCCATTACCCGCAAGGGCATTTAAAATAAGGCTATAGTTCTTGACAAACCTTATAAAATTACTGCAAGCTTGAAGTTCAATTCTCTTCTAATCGGACCGTTATGTCAATCACAGTATAAAACCGAATGGTGTTGATAATCAATAAGCAATAAACATAAATTTAACCATAATCAAGACGGAGCTCTCGATCATGGATCCAACCCCCATTGTAAAAAGATCGTTGCTTTCCTGGATATATACAGGAAAGCACAATCTTAAGGTGTTTTTGATACTGACGGTGTTTGTTGCCGTCTTAATTCGCATCATCCCTCTGGAAATGCAAAAACGCATTGTCAACCAGGCCATCAATTTGAAGGCTTTTGATTTGCTGTTGATTTACTGTGGTTTCTACCTGTTGGCCGTCGTCATTGCCGGCACTCTCAAATATCTGATCAGCTATCTGCAGACCATCATCGGACAGCGCGCCCTGACCGCCATGCGCCGGGATTTGTACCGCCACATGCTGAGTCTGCCGCTGGGTTTCTTCAGAAAGACCCAGCCGGGAATGGTGGTCCAGTCCTTCGCATCCGAGCTTGCAACCGCCGGCGATTTTGTGGGGCTGGCCGTTGCGGTCCCCCTGACCAGTGTCCTGAGCCTGATTGCATTTACCGGGTATTTGCTCTGGCTGAACCCGCTATTGGCCGCCGTCTCGTTTGCCATTTACCCCCTGGCGCTTTTCGTTCTCCCGAGTCTGCAGCGACGGGCCAACGCCGAAAATAAAAAGCGGGTTGACTTGTCCCGTGACTTTTCCGGTAAAATTGCCGAAGCCGTTTCGGGCATCCACGAAATTCACGGCAATGGCGCCCATCACATCGAAAGCCGCAAGTTCGATATTCTGGCCTACCAACTGGAAAAAATCAGGATCGCCTGGAACCTCTACCGCCAGGGCATCAAGGTCAGCAGCAATTTATTTACCAGTTTCAGCCCCTTCATCATCTTTCTGCTGGGCGGTTACCTGACCATCAGGGGTCAAATCGAACTGGGCGCCCTGGTGGCCTTTTTGTCAGCCCAGGAAAAGCTTTTCGATCCCTGGCGAGAACTGATCGATTTTTATCAGTCCTATCAGGATGCGTCGGTCAGCTACTGCCGGACCATGGAATATTTTGACGTTATGCCCGAATTTGCAATCGAGCCTGAAGGTCGACAGCCGTTTGAACTGGAAGGCAGCATTGAGGTTAACGGCCTTTCATTGACTGCCGCAGAGGGTATCCAGCTGTTGAACGATGTCAACCTGACCCTCGACGCCGGGGAGCAATTGGCCTTGGTCGGTTTTTCGGGCAGCGGCAAAAGCACCCTGGCCGGCTGCATCGGCCAGCTTTTCAAGTACACCGGCGGAAGTGTGCTCATCGGCAAGCGTGAGGTTGCCGAATTGACCAAGAGAGATATCGCCTTAAACATGGGGCTGGTATCCCAAACACCCTTTATTTTCGACGGCACTATCGAGGAAAACCTGCTCTACGGATCGGTTTCTAAATCGGGCCCCGGCAACCCGGATATTCAGCCGGTCTTACCTGATCTCGACCAGATAATCGAGACCATACAGCAGACCGGTCTGTTTCCCGACGTCTTGCGGTTTGGCCTGAACTCCGTGCTCGATTACGATGCCCATGGGGAGCTGATTCCCAGGCTGATACGGATTCGCAAAAAACTGGTGCGCCGCCTGAGTGCACCTTTAGCTGACCATGTCGAGTTTTTTGACAAAGAAAAATATCTATTTTACTCAACCGTCGCTAAAAATCTGACCTTTGGCAGCGCCAATCTGGATTCCTTCAGGGAACCCAACCTCTCAAAGAATGAGTTTTTTCTGCGCTTTCTCCAAAAGGTCGGTCTGACCGAACCGCTCGTTGCCCTCGGCACGCAACTCTGCCGACAGACCGTCAACATCCTCGGCGAGCTTCCGCCCGACGCCGCATTTTTTGAGCAGAGCCCCATCCGGGCCGATGAATTGCAGGAATACAAGGTCCTGGCAGAACAATTGAAAAAGAGCAGCCGGTTGCCGGCAGATGCCGGGCAAAGCAGAATGCTGCTTGAGTTGGCCCTGCGCTTTATTCCCGGACGCCACAAGATGGTTAAGCTGCCCGCGGATCTTGACCGGCAAATTGTAGCCGCCAGCCAGCTTTTTAGAAAAAGGATATCCAAACAACATCCCAGGGCTTTTTCCTTTTACCGCAGATCAGACTACATCGCCTCACACACCATTCTCAACAATTTGTTCTTCGGCAAACTGAAAACAACCAACCCCCAGATTCAGGATGCCATCAACGAGCAGATCGTCCAGCTTCTGATCGAAGAAGATCTTCTGGAAACCGTACTTGAAATCGGTTTACAATTCCAGGTCGGCACCCGGGGCGACAGACTATCCGGAGGCCAGCGGCAGAAAATAGCCATTGCCCGGGCGTTTCTTAAAAACCCAAGAATATTAATCATGGACGAGGCCACCTCAGCCCTGGACAACCGGTCCCAGGCACGGATTCAAAATGTTCTCAATACTCACTGGAAAGGGAGCACAACCTTGATCGCCGTGGTCCACCGGTTGGATATCATAAAAAATTTCAATAAAATCGGGGTCATGAGATCCGGCAAAATCGAAGAGATGGGAACCTATGAGGAACTCATGGCCCAAAAAGGGTTGTTATATGAGCTGGTTGCAGCTAAAAGGTAGTTGGACTCCGGTAGCAAAAAAAATATTGTCAATTTTAATCTTCATGAGAGGAGACGGCTGTGATGAAACAAATCAGTATCTGGGCTATCAGCGTGTTTTGCATTTTCGCAATCAGCACTGCCTGTGCCGATGACGGCGAAGCCATTTTTAAATCCCAGGTTTGAATGTCATGTCATAAAAAAGAAAGTACTTCGAAGGTGAATCCGTCTCTGACTGAGATTTCAATGGCATATCAGGGCAAAGAAGCGCAACTCGTTAAATACTTGAAGGGGGAATCGGAAGCCATTGTAAGGCCGGAAAAAGCCAGTCTGATGAAGCGTCAAATCGAAAAAACCAAAATGCTTTCCGATGCCGACTGCAAAGCCTTGACTGATTACCCGTTGCGCCAGCATTAAGATCAGGTAAACCTGCTTTCGGGAGGAAAAAATTTTGAACCGGCCTCTTATTATTTTCCTTGTACTTTTTATAATTTTGACAGGTTGTGCTTACACGCCCCAACCGGTGCGGTCTCCCTATCTGGGTCACGACACTCCAGCCGGCCAGTGTGCGGATTTTTTTGCTGCATTGGATCAGGCAGTCAAACAGGCCGGCGTGCAGGACCCGGGAGAATTTCGCCTGAAAAATCACCCCTATCTGCGGACAAATCGATTTTTAGCCTCATTTGCCACGGAGATCGATACTGAGACTGCTTTTGACGATTGGGTCAGACGACTGCAGCACCTCGATCAAAAAGCCCGGTTTTTTGAAATTGCCAACCTGCCGCCCAAAAACCTCTCAAATTTGCATCTTGAAATCGGAGAGACAGACATCCGTCAGAAAGTCATTCAATGTGGTGACTTTCTGAAAGCGCTCGATTTTAAAGACGCCGATCAGCGCCGAAAATTTAAGGCCGAGGTAAAAGCCTTTGATGATTACATACTGTTAAGGAGAATTTTGGGGATATACCCCATCACCAGCATGTTTGTCGCTTCAGGTATATACCGCTACCAAAGTGAAGTTCACAAGTCTTTCAGCAATCAGCCGCCGCCCCCTGGTTGGCAGAAAATACGGTATGTTCCTGGTGTTTCAAATGACTCACAGCCTTCTGCCTCTGATATCCTTAAAACAGCCGGCCGGGACGCCATCGGCATTCCTGAATATTCATCCAAAGATCAACAGATCTTGTTTGATTTTTTTGCCCCGGTCTGGGAAGTGCAAACAGAGGGAAACTTTGATCGTATCGGCACTCCTTTCTGGACGGCTGATAAAAATCCGGCCATTGATACGGACCGGCCCATTAGTTTTCAACGCCTTTCTTTCACGCGCTTTGAAGGCAAAATTTTGACCCAGCTTAATTATGTGGTCTGGTTCCCGGCGCGTCCCAAAGAAAGCGCATTTGATATCTATGGCGGGTTTTTAGACGGCCTGATCTACCGGGTTACACTGGATGGTGACGGACAGGCCCTATTGTACGAGACCGTTCACAGCTGCGGATGCTACCACAAGTTTTACCCGACGGACTGCTTGCGGGTTTTGAAAAAAAGCGCCTATGCCGAAAAGCCGCTGGTGCTGAAAGCCCCTGCGGCCGATCCGGATTCGGTGCGGATGGTGGTCGCCCTGGAAACCCGCACCCACTATGTGAAAAGTCTTTACACCTTGCCCCGGGAGATGAAGACTGAGTCAGTCAGCTATTCATTTGCCGACTACGATCAGCTGCGCAGCCTCAAATATTCAGAGCATGAGCAGCGAAGTTTTTTTAGAGAAGACAGCATTGTCAACGAAAGTGAGCGTCTGGAGCGATACATATTATGGCCGACCGGGGTGCTCTCCCCCGGTGCCATGCGGCAGTGGGGGCGACATTCCGTTGCTTTTGTCGGCAAACGTCATTTTGATGACCCGGATCTGATTGAAAATATTTTTCAACGGGTTGATTTGCATTAACATCAAACTAAATGTGAGTTAAAAATCAATCATGAAAGCATCGCCATCGAAAAACATGGTCTGCAATATTTGCGGCAAAACCAAAGCCCGGTCCCGGATGATGCCGGCAGCGCTTGTTCGAAACGCCGTGGCAGAGCAGATCAAAATTTCTAATCCGAACTGGATACCGGAGGGGTATATCTGCCTCAGCGATCTGAATCAATTCCGCATGAAATATATTCAAAACCTGCTGGAATCTGAAAAAGGAGAACTGACGACCCTGGACCATGAAGTCCTGGAGAGTCTTCAGCGCCACGAAACGCTTTCAAGCAATGTCGATGCCGAGTTTGAAAAAGATTCGACCCTGGGCGAAAAAATGGCCGATGGGGTGGCATCATTCGGGGGCAGCTGGCGGTTCATTATTATATTCGCTTCAATTCTGGTGATATGGATTGCGCTGAATTCATTTCTACTGCTAAAGAGACCCTTTGATCCCTATCCGTTTATTTTGCTGAATCTGGTTTTATCCTGTCTGGCAGCCATTCAGGCCCCCGTTATCATGATGAGCCAGAACCGCCAGGAGTCCAAAGACCGCCTGCGGTCGCAGCACGATTACCGCGTAAACTTAAAAGCCGAACTTGAAATCAGGCAACTGCACGACAAAATCGACCATCTCCTCTCTCACCAGTGGGAGCGGCTGGTTGAAATCCAGCAGATCCAGATCGATCTGCTTTCTGAGCTCACACGCCGGCGGGATAAAGAGAAAATAACTTGAATTAAAAAAGGAAAACCAACGATGAATTGGCTTAACGCTATCATCGGTATAATTCTGCTGTTTGTTGGTCGCCGGCTTTTCTGGCTGTTCTTGGCCTGTGTTGGTTTTGCCAGCGGTTTCCATTACGCCCAGCAGATATGGGCCATTGATTCTCCGGCCCTGGTCCTGATTTTGTCTATCGGGGCCGGCGCGGTGGGAGCAATCATCGCGATCTTCTTTCAGAAGGCCGCCATCGTGATTGCCGGATTTGCCGCCGGCGGTTATATCGGGTTGAGTCTTTTCGATCAATTTGCCGGATTGCCGGCCCAGATGGTCTGGCTGCCATATATTATCGGCGGCATTATTGGCGCAATCATCCTGTTTTTTGTTTTTGACTGGGCCTTGATTTTTCTATCGACCTTGACTGGCGCCACCCTGATTGTTCAAATGGTGACATTCAATCCCTGGCTTGAAATTACCATATTTTTAACCCTTGTTATTGCGGGAATCGCTTTTCAAGCCAAAGCCATGGCCGGCGACGGGGAACGCCGTGCCCACTGATGCCGCCATGCCGATAATGCTGATGTATCCAAAGCAATCGCCTGGGTTTATTCAACCTTGTAGGTCACCGTAATCATCCAGGAAGCATAATCCGCATGGGATTTTTTGAGTAATTCGATCACTCTTTCTTTAAATGTTTCTTCGATGATTTTTATTTGTCCCGGCCAAAGCTTGAACTTGATACGCACATAACGCCATTGACGATCCTTGACATCCTTGATCCCGAAGATTTCCGGTATGGCCAGAATGATGGACCTGTGCTGGTCGTACATGCCCCTGGCAATTGCCTGAATCGCTTGGGATATCTTCTTTTCATCGATCTCCTGCGGCAATTGAATGTCGACGTAGGCACGGATGCAGCCGCCGCGAAACTGGCTAATAGTAGCAATATTTCTGTTGGGGATAATAATCTGCTGACCGTGCAAGTTAATCAACACGGTGAATCTAAGTCCGATGTTATCGACCCTGCCGATTTCATCGCCCAGTTTAACCACTTCCCCGATATTTAGTGCATCCGAAAAAATCAGCGTGAGACCGATCACCAGATCCTGCACGAATCCTTGCAGACCAAAACCGACAGCTAATCCGATGACGGTTGCGCTGGCAAAATAAGTCGTCAACGAAATTTTAAATTCGCGCAGAATCATACCGACGGCCACAAAATAAATGGTAAACGTCAGAGCACTGACAAAGATGGTAATGATGGTGGCAAGCTTGGGATATCTTCGGGTCAGGCTCGCTTCTGATGTTGCTTTACTGTCAACCTTCATCATCAGCAAGAATTGGCTGAACCGGCGGATGGTTTTGACGGCAAAATGTGCGGCCACAGTTAAAACGATAATGAGAAGAATTCTCAAAATCGGGTTAATGTCGGTTAAGATATTTATCAGCTTCATTTTTTTATTGCCAATGCGAGCTACTAAACGAATTAATTTGGTAAGTTAGGATTTAACATATGCTCGGTATTGTGCCGGGCTATCACAGCAAAGGGGCAAAAAGCCTCCCCACGCTCTCGATGAGCCCGAACGGTCTTTTGGGTTGAAATTTCCGAGCCGAACAATCTGCCTTTAACCTGAGTATCCAGGCTTCGAGCTGTCTGATCTCATCCGAATCGTATAGACACAGGGCAATCTCATAGTTTAGCAATATACTTCGCATGTCCATGTTGGCCGATCCTAAAATTGCGAGCCTATCATCTACCAGGATTGCTTTGGCGTGCAACATGCGGGGCTCGTAAAGCCATGCTCCGGCTCCAACTTCCTGAACCCGTGTTAAATATCCCTCGCGCACCAGGTCCGCCAAACGATGATTGGACTTTTTAGGAATTATAATGGTTACATCAACATTACGAGCGGCTGCCAGGCATAAGGCCTCTAACATCAGTTCATCAGGCACAAAATACGGCGTCACAACCCAGATGCGCTGGTTGGCCCTGAAAATCGCGGTCAGGATTGCATTGCGAAGAGAATCGTTGCGAACATCCGGCCCGCTTGCAACTAATTGGGTTACGCCGGCGGAATCTGATTTTAGTTCCGGTGCGTTAGTCGAAGGATGACCAAGTGCTTCTTTGCTCGCAAACTTCCAATCAGACCTGAAAATGTCGCTGAGATGATCGGCCACCGGCCCTTGAACTAACAGCGAAAGATCCTGCCAACGACCTATAGATTCTTGCGGGCCCATGTATTCTGAGGCAAGGTTCATCCCACCAATGATAGCAGTTTGATTGTCGCAGATGATTATTTTGCGATGATTACGTAAATTGGCTCGTCCCCGGAAAGGCCAATGAATCATCGGCATAAAGAAGGCCGCCCGGCCCCCGGCCTCTAAAAGCGGCAATAGAAACTTCTTGGATATTCTCACCGATCCCAGCGCATCTAGCAGGAGACAAATTTTTAGACCTTGCGAAGCTTTACTGGCAAGGGCGCGCACAATGGCACGGCCGGTCTCATCTTTTCCCAATATGAAAGTCGCGATATAAACGGAATGACGGGCATTCTCAATTATATCTAATATCGTTTGAAAGGCCTGTTCGCCTTCTGGCAGGAACGTGATGTGGTTGTGCGCTGATGGTGGGAAAATACCATCGCCGGGGTCAATCAAATACGCCTTACCGATATAAGAATCGCAGCAAGGTTTTGAGTTATCTGTTGAAAGTTTCGGTTTGGTCTCTGCCTTGCTGATCATCTTGCGCCCCCCAAAAATAAGGTAAAGCGGCACGCCCAGGTAGGGGATAAAAAAGATGGCCATCAGCCAGGCAAGGGTGCTGGTTGGCGATCTTCGCTCCCTTAAGATGTGTGACAAAAAAGCCAGCGCCAGGATAAATCCAATGGAAGGTAAAAGATGTATAAGTACCCAATTGAAATTCATAATCGATTCTTTTCGAAAAATACAAAAAGCGCCAATCCGCAGACAACCAAAACGAAAATGACGATCCAATGGTTTAGGCCTATAATTTGAGGCAGCGTGATCTTTCCAAAGTCACCCCAGGTGAGTATGCTTTTTTTCAATATGGGAAATGCCTCGGCAAAGATCGCAGCGCCAATGATCATTCCTATAATGCCCCATAACGCGTCCCATCTCCCTTCGCCCAATGCGCCGGCTGAGGTTCCTGGACAATATCCCAGCAGTCCCCAGCCGAGTCCAAAAATCAGCCCGCCGATAATGTTGCCACCCAGATTCGTCGATTTCAAAGAGAGCTTGACCCATCCAAAATCCAGCAATAGATAGATACCAACCATGCCAACTAAAATACTGGAAACCATGAACTTAACGATCGTCATATCAATTAATCGCAATGCACCGAGTTGTTTGTCGTAGCGAATGACCCGCGCTTTTTGAAGAAAAAATCCAAATAAGATGCCGGTAACAAGTCCATAGATTAATGCCGTCATTTGTGATCACCTCCCCCGTAAAGAATTCTGGTCATGATGATGCCCCCGACAAAAAAGCAAATCAAAGCAATATACCCGCTGACCGCCAGCTGAAGCGAACCGCTCAGCCCGTGACCGCTCGGTCAGCCATCCGCCAGGCGTGCGCCAAACATAGCAACCAGGCCTCCTACAAAAGCAACCACACCGCGTTTCACACGGCTGGTTCCAAATCGCGACTGCCACATGTCCGGCACCGCCTGCCATTGAAAACTGGCTGAAGTCTTTGCCGCGATAAACGATCCGATCAAAATACCCACCACAAACATCGACTGCCAATCAATTTTAGGAACCTCCTGGATAAAATAATCAATTTGGGCCACACGCTCGGCACTGAATATTTTTTCGATCAGGCCGGCAGTGCGGACAAATGTAGTGGATGCCCCAAAATACTTGCCGGCAACCCATACCGATAAAATCATGACTACGCCGGTTAAGGCGCCGGCCAAAGCTTGAACTTGATACGCACATAACGCCATTGACGATCCTTGGCATCCTTGATCCCGAAGATTTCCGGTATGGCCAGAATGATGGACCTGTGCTGGTCGTACATGCCCCTGGCAATTGCCTGAATCGCTTGGGATATCTTCGGGTCAGGATCTCTTCTGATGTTTTGTTACTGTCTACCTTCATCGTCAATAGATATTGGCTGAGCCGGCGGATGGCCTTGAGGGTAAAAATTGCGGCCACAGCCAAAACGATAACGAGAAAAATTCTCAAAACCGGGTTCATGTGGGTTAAGATATCCACCAGCTTCATTTTTTTATTTCCAATTCAATCGCTTCAACGCATAAGTTTAAAAGGCTATCCTATCGAATGTATCATAACCACTTCTTTCTTCTGAAATAAGATAGCATTACCACGGCAACCCCAACCATTACACCCCAGAAAATAAAATAGCTGTATTTAAATTTGAGTTCGGGTAAATACTCAAAATTGGTGCCGTAAATGCCGGCAATAAATGTAAGCGGGATAAATATGGCGGCAAAAATCGTCAATACCTTCATAATGTCGTTCATTCGATTGCCGACGACTGAATTGTAGAGGTTCAATTGATCCGAAAGCATATCCCGGTAAGTATCGATGGCCTCCGCAGCCTGGGTGATCAGATCCTGCAGGTCTTTTAAAAAGGGAACCGTCTGGTCATTGATAAGCTCGGAATCCAATTTTGACAGCTGTATGATGGCTTCTCTGGCAGGTCTAACGGACTTTCTTATAAAATTCATTTCTCGTTTAAAAGCATTAATCTTTTCCATCACCGCCGGCTCGGCGTTTTCCAAAACTTCTTGTTCCATGTCTTCGATTTGCTCGCCCAATCTTTCAACGATGAAAACATAATTTTCGACCACACAATCCAGCAAAGCGTATGCCAGATAATCTATACCCGAGGCCCGGATCCTTGCTTTTTGTTTTCTGATCCGCTCCCGAACCGGTTCAAATACGTCTCCCGGTTGCTCCTGAAAGGTCAGCAGAAATGTAGCGCCCAGCACCATACTTAATTGTTCGGAGATAATCATTTGCTTTTCCTTGTCGTAACGAAGCATTTTTATAACAAGGAAGAGACAATTATCAAATTCTTCAAGTTTGGGGCGCTGTCCGGTGTTCAGTATATCTTCCATTAACAGCGGGTGCAGATCGAACGTACGCCCGATTTCCTTCATCAATGCAAGATCATGGAGCCCGTCTACATTTATCCAGGTAACCGTGTTTGTTCGTTTGAATTCCGCTCCCTCGGCAATATCTTTTAACTCGTCTTCCTTTAATTGAGCCCCATCGTAATCGATGACACGAATTCGAACATTTTCTACCTTTTTGTTGCCGATGAAAACCAAAGAACCCGGAGACAATCCTTTGGTCTCTTCGCGTTTCTTGAAAAATCTCGCCATGATGTTGCCTCCTCATTGAATGAATACAGCAGTTGAATCACAAAACGTTAGATGCTTAAAAAAGGTCTCGCTTCACGACTTTGGTTTTGAAACCTGTTTGGCCGGCAACTGAAGGGAATCATCGACTGTTTGCGATAAGTTTAGCCCGCCGTCTGCGGCGGCGGTAAAAATGGAAAATCCAGATCAATAAACCAACAATTGCGACGCTACCCATAATATAAATC
>JBATKU010000031.1:0-4699 GCA_049669725.1 Desulfobacterales bacterium | reverse complement strand
CGCTGCCCGGCAATTAATCTATCGGATCAACAGCAAACCGGTCTATACCATCCATGAACTCCAGGAAGGCTATGTGGTCCGGCCCCAAACGGTCTGCATTCTGGGCGGTCCGGCACCGTTTTTTGCCAGGTATCTGGAAAGTCTTTCAGATTACCGGATCCGGGTGGTGCCCAAATGGAAGGTGGCCAACGCCATCGGTGCTGCCCTGGCCCGAACCACCTGTCAGGTCACCTTATTTGCAGATACCGAACGCGGGGTGGCCGAAGCCCCGGAAGAAAATTTCAGCCAAAAGATTGACCCGTATTTTGAAGCTGACACCGCCATCCAACAGGCCTTTGAATTGCTGAGAACCAAGGCTGTCGAACGGGGTGCCAACGCCGACTATTTGGAAATGGAAGTGCTTGAAACTTTGGAGTTCAACATGGTGCGCGGATTCCATACCACCGGCAAAAACATCCGGGTCAAAGTGCAGGTCAAACCGGGGTTGATCCACGGATATGATGATGTGATTCGGGAATTAACTAAAAAATGAACATTGAACATCGAAATAAAGAATGGAAATCCGATATGTTAAAAGCTAAACACAAAACCGGTCTGGTCTTCTTCCCCGCTTTTGACTGGGCCATCAGCCCGACCCATCCGGAAAGGGAAGAACGCCTGCTCTATACCCAGGACCAGCTATTTGAAGAAGGTGTCTTTGATATTGAAGGCGTGGTTGAACTCAAGCCGGATCCGGTTACATTAAAGGATATCCAGCGCACGCATTTTTGCGTGCCGGACGTATGGCAGGTGACCACCGAATCTCATTTCATCAGTGCCGGCGGCGCCAAGACCATCGGGATGGCCGTGCTCGATGGACAGATTGACCGCGGCTTTGCTCTCGTCAGACCCCCCGGCCATCACGCCATGCGCATCGTGCACGGCGCCAGGGGCTTTTGTAATATCAACATAGAAGCCGTTATGATTGAATACCTGCGGCAGGCTTACGCCATCGACAGGGTTGCCATTGTTGATACGGATTGCCACCATGGAGACGGCACCCAGGACATCTACTGGCATGATCCGGACACCCTCTTCATTTCGATTCACCAGGACGGGCGGACCTTGTATCCCGGCTCGGGCTTTCCCAGTGAGCTTGGCGGTATCAATGCCGTGGGAAAAACGCTGAACATTCCCCTGCCGCCGAATACATCCGAAGAGGGATTTTTATATGCTCTAAAAAATATCGTTATGCCGATTCTGGGCGAATTTAAGCCGGACATTATTATCAACTCCGCCGGTCAGGACAACCACTACACCGATCCCATCACCAACATGAACTTTTCGGCCCAGGGTTACGCCGACCTGACGGCTATGTTAAAACCTGATATTGCTGTCCTGGAAGGGGGTTATTCCATCGAAGGTGCCCTGCCATATGTTAATCTGGGAATCGTGCTCGCCATGGCCGGAATCGATTACAGCAGGATAAAAGAGCCGAACTATGATCCGGAAAGTATTCGCCAAACTCCGGAAGTGACCGGGGCCATTGAAAAAATTGCGGACATTGTGTTGTCCATCTGGCACAACAAAGAAAACCTGAGGGACAAGCTCCTGGAAAAAACAGATCCTCAGAAGCGAACACGCACCATATTTTACGATACCGACGGGATCCAGGAATCTCAATCGGAACAGATTCAAGTCTGCCCGGATTGCGCCGGCGCCCTTCGAATTGATTCATCCTCGGATCGCGGTGCCCATATCCTTGCTGTCCACATTCCCCGCAAAGCCTGCAGCAAATGCAAAAAAATCGGGTACCGATGGTACGATGAAGCGCGCCCGGGACAATTCGATAATATTTATCTGCAGGAACGCACCGAGGATAAGTATATCGAAAAAAAGACCTAATCGGCCACATTGGATTGGGGCTAATAGATTGAAGAATTACAGGCAGTCTCAACTTAAGAAAAATTTAAACATGCGGGCTGCTATCATTCAGGCAGCCCGCATGTTTTTTATTGAACGCCAATATCTTGAGGTCGACACACCCATCCGCATTCCGGCGCCGGCGCCGGAAGCCCATATTGATGCGGTTGCCTCAGAAGATTGTTTCCTTCAAACCTCACCTGAATTGTGTATGAAGCAACTAGTGGCCGCCGGATATTCACGGATATTCCAAATTTGCAAATGCTTCCGAAACAAAGAACGGGGCCGCCAACATCTTCCGGAACTCACCATGCTGGAATGGTACAAAGCGGGAGGCAACTACGCTGATTTAATGGATGATTGCCAGGAACTTATCGGGTATATTGCCGGACACACCACCAGGAAAAACAGCTTAAGTTATCAGGGACAAATCATAGACCTCAACCCGCCCTGGACGCGAATGCCGGTTGAAGAGGCTTTTCGTAGGTATGCAAAGATGGAGGTGGAAGAGGCCCTGACAAAGGATTGGTTTGAAGAGGTCATGGTTAACGAAATTGAACCAAACCTGGGGGCAACCGGGCCGCTCTTTCTTTTTGATTATCCGGCGTCGCTCGGTGCTCTGGCAAGATTAAAGCCCGAAAACCGGCTGGTGGCGGAACGCTTTGAGCTCTATATCGCCGGAATTGAGCTGTGCAACGGTTTCAGCGAGCTAACCGACCCGGTTGAGCAACGTAAGCGTTTTGAATCGGAACAAAAAATCCGCAAAACTTTACACAAACCGATATACCCGATGCCGCAAAATTTCCTGACTTCCTTAAACGACATGCCTGCCGCCTGCGGCAATGCCCTGGGCCTCGATCGACTCGTGATGCTGTTCACTGACAGCGCGGAAATTGATGACGTTGTGGCTTTTACACCGGAGGAACTTTGACTCATCACAGGTTTCAGAAATTCGGAAGTGGGAATGCGGAATGCGGAAAAATTGAAAATCAGACATGCAACCATCTCCTTTTCCGCATTCCGCATTCCGAATTCCACATTCATTTACCTCTGACATCTTTAAAAAACCTTGACTCTTTGAAGCCCAGTGCTTAAAATTCTATACTATACCGGAAATCGACAGCTATTTTTCCTGAAATTTCCCTCGAAATCGACTTTCCCGTAAGTTTGCCGTAGAACACCGCAAATCCTATTTTATGAGGAGGTATTATTATGGCAACCGGCAATGACAGCTTAAACCCTCGAACCGAAGATCCGCACCTGTCTCAATTCCTCGACAATTTATCCATTGATGACCAACGGGTGCTGTCGAGGCTTTTAAATACCTGGGAAAAAAGGGACCAGCGCAGACACCCCCGCATGCCCTGTTCGATAATTACCGAGTATTTGGTCAACGATCAGGAGCACAAAGGTATCATGCGAAACATCAGTCTTGACGGTGCCTTTATTGAAGCCCGGCATGAGCTTGCTGTGAAACAGCAAATCGCCCAGAGCTTTTTCTTCCCCAATTTTGAAATCCCGATTCGCTCCAACAGCAAAATTGTTTGGGTTGCATCCGGGGGATTCGGGGTGCAATTTAAATTTGTTCAGAGTGACAAATAACCGCTAACAAATAACTAAAAAGCAGGGCCATCGGCCCTGCTTTTTTTTATGAAGCCTGATCAGTTTCTTGAGATATTTCTTCAGCCTTTTTGACGATATATTCTTTTATCCGTGTTCCGTCCATTTCGTTAACTGTGACGACAAAATTACCCAGGGAGATATCTTCCTTCTCATGGGGAATCCTGCCGATCTGATCCAGGACATACCCGGAGAAAGTATCGTATTCCTTCGTGTCGGGAATATCCATCGCCAGCTTTTCATTGACATCATCAATTTCGGATTTACCCAACACCCGCCATTCATTCTTATTCAGCTTGACAATGTGGGGCTCAACCTTGTCGGTTTCATCGATGATCTCGCCCACGATCTCCTCCAGGGCATCTTCTAAAGTTATCAATCCTGAGACGCCCCCGTGTTCATCAACAACGATGGCAATGTGCTGTTTTCTTCTTTTGAACTCCTGAAGCAAATGGTCCAATTTTTTATTTTCCGGGACAAAATGAGGCTCGCTCATGACACTGCGTACATCTGTCTGCTTGGCCGAGGTAACCTGGTGCATAAACAAGTCTTTAATATTTAATATGCCGATAACATGATCAATATCTTCTTCGATTACAGGAATGCGGCTGAAGCCGGAACGGATGATTTCTTCGACATTCAGTTCTTCACCAACGTTGATAACAAACATATCCGCTCTGGGGGTCATGATTTCCGATGCACTGGTATCGTCAAATTCAAATATATTATGGATAAGCTCTTTTTCTTCTTCTTCGATGCCCCCTTCTTCTTCAACCACTTCAACAAAGGTCATCAACTCTTCTTCGGTAACACGCGATTTTCTTTGAACCTTGCTGGTGAGTCTTGGAATAAAATTCAGAAGATAAATTATCGGGGCAACAAGAACCGACAACCAGTAAAGGGGTATGATAACCAATCTGGCAATGAGGATGTTGTTCCGGGTGGCGATTGATTTGGGGATTATTTCACCGAAGATTAAAATGAGGGCGGTCATAATGCCGGTGGCGATTCCCACCGCATTGCTGGCCACCATTTCAATCGCTATGGCTGTTGCCAGAGCGGCTGCGCCGACATTTACAAGATTATTTCCAATCAGGATGGTCGAAAGCAGACGATGGGGGTCGTCTTTCATTTTTTTAATGAGCGTATTGGTCAAACCCTTCTCTTTTGCAATGTG
>JBATKU010000030.1:0-1835 GCA_049669725.1 Desulfobacterales bacterium | reverse complement strand
TGACGTCTGCCAGACGTTCGGGCACTTTTGTCATCATCCGTGCAACGTTCTGCTTGAGTTCTTCATAGGGCATAAAAGCAACCCCTTCGTGATGCATGTTCAAAACATATTCAGGACCGGTTATTGAAACCGTTTCTTCGTAGTTAAACGGAGAGTCGATGCCGATCAGTTTTTCACTGTCAAACCCTTTCCCTTTGGCAGCCTTTCTCTTTTTAGCCTTTAGCTGGGGACATTCTCCGGTCTTGTTCCCACCCTTACACGTCGCCCCGAGCTTTTTGAAAATATCACAGACCATATTCCCCAATGCACAGTAGTTTTCAAGGGTTTCCGGTGCTGCTTCCACCACCGGCATATCCGAAGGACCCAGCCTGTCCACAAAGTCCTCACCGGTATATTTTGCCACATCTTCTCTGTCAAAGGGGATATCCACATCAATGATCTCTCTTTCCTTCTCCGTTGTCACCGCTTCGGTTAAATCTCCGGACAGGGCCAGTCCAACCGTAGATCTCAACTCATCGGGAGTGAAAGGTTTGGAAAGATAGTCCAGAGCCCCGAGCCGTATGGCTTTAACCGCCGTATCTGTGGATGCATAGGCGGTCATCATTATCGCTTTGGTCAGGGGCCATTCCTTTTTAACCAGTTTCAGAAACTCAAGACCATTCATCTCGGGCATAACGATATCCGAAATAAGAAGCGAAAACGAATCTTTGGCCATTTTTTCCAGGGCCTCTTTGGCGCTGGTTGCCCGAATGACCTCGTAATCGTTTTTGGAAAGAATTTTTTCCACATTTTGGCAGATCTGTTTTTCATCATCGACCACCATAATTTTTGCTGCTGTTCCCATTTTTTCCTCCTTAAAATGAACTACATCTGTTATTTTTTATGTAAATTTATGTTTCATGGTATAATGCATCTTACCCGGAATCTATGCATGTTGCGTGCCAGAATAGGTCCTGAACGTCAACGGGCTGTTTTTGTTCAATATAAATCAAAGGAATGCTTGGGTCGAAACGGATGTGTATAAAAAAAATATACGCATCTTCGTTGGACATGAGATCAGGTTTGCGTGGGAAGTGAATTTGGAATTTATGTTGAGCGTCAAAAGAAAAACGATATAACCTATTGATAATATACATATAAATTATTCTTGCAAAGAAACTTCAAGGGGTGGAAGGAGGCCCTTTCAGGATGCTGCAATGAAAATATATGGCTTGTATAAAAAAAATATACACCGTATAAATATTGACGGTTTCGTAAAAAGTCTTTTGTGAGCGACATCGAGCAATTTTGGAGAAAGATTCATGACGCGTCTGGTGTTAAAAATTGCAAGCTGTTTGGGGGTGTTAGCCCGAGTTCTTGCAATTTAGCCAGGCGAGTCATGAATCCCAAAATTGCTTGCGGAGCGAGCAAAATCAGACTTTTTACGAGTTCATCAAATATTCGATGGTTCACGAATCTGCCCGGGGGTGTCGGGGAATTTTAATATGATGTTTTTTGATTAACGATTGAAAGTTGGTTCTTTGCAGCCCTACTTTTTCTGCTGCACGGGTGACGTTCCAATGGTTTTTCATCAACGCATTCATGACAAAATTCTTTTCAACTTTGGCAACCGCTTTCTGCCGGATCTCTTTTTTGATTCTTTTAAGTTCATCGTTGGTTGAAGGAATATGGTCGATGAGCTGTTCGATATCCGCGACGTCCCCCCCTATCGGAAGATCTTTGAGCGTAATTTGATCCCCCTCGCACAGTATGACGGCCCTTTCGATGACATTTCTCAATTCACGCACATTTCCGGGCCATGCATACGCCATCAACATGCCCAGGGCGCGCTGGGT
>JBATKU010000029.1:0-3496 GCA_049669725.1 Desulfobacterales bacterium | reverse complement strand
TAATTTTTCAGGATCGGGAAATATAAGGCTTGAAATTTCACGATAACGTGATAATATACGCCTATATTGATTCGGAGGAAGAATGTGATAATTCCACGCATAATACTAGGCAAGCTTCTTGGTGAGCTTGAAAAACCATTTGTCAGCATCATAATCGGTCCCAGGCAGGTTGGGAAAACTGTGTTGATGAGGATGATCGAAGAAAAAGTCGGGCTTAAAACAGTATATCTGGATGTGGAAAATCCGCAGGATGCTTTGGCGCTTGGCAGTGGTATCGAATCCCTGATTGCAGAAATCGGTACCGGAAAGCAGGTGCTTCTGTTGGATGAGTTCCACCGTATCCGTGATGCGCTTTTGCTATTTAAGCAGCTTAAGGATGCCTATCCGGAAATAAAGGTTTATGCTAGCGGCTCGTCGTCAATTGAGATACACTCCCATCTCAAACAGTCCGCGGTCGGAAGGGTTCGCCGAACGCGAATATTCCCGCTTTCGTTTCCAGAGTGGTGTCAGAATAAAATCGACATGCCGTTATTTAACCTCGATCCCAAAAGAAAGCTTCCACCACGGGAAGAGAACAGACTCGAAGGTCTTCTTGACGAGTTCATCGTATGGGGTGGGATGCCCGAACAGGCGGCCTTGTCGGACGATATGGAGAAAAGGGAGATATTAAGTGAAATATGTGCCCTTTATCTTGAAAAGGATGTGCGCAGCCTCCTGCGCGACGAAGAGATCCTGCGGTTCAATGAGTTTTTACGCCTGGTATGTCTTCAACTCGGACAGCTGATGAATCGGAGCCGCTTTGGCAGTCAACTCGGTATCTCCTCCCGTCAGGTCGAAAAGCAGCTCAAAGTCATGGAACATACTTTCGTTTACAGGCCAATCACCACTGACTATGCCAATTCCACCAAGCGCCTAGTAAAGTCTCCTAAGATCTATTGGTACGATAACGGCGTCCGCAACGCCCTCGTCAGGGATTTTCGAAGAAGAAACGAGCGTCCGGACGGCGGGGCACTCCTTGAAAACCATGTGTTTTGCGAGCTTGACAAAGCAGCGGGTATAGATATCGACATCCTCTTTCATCGTACTCAAGATGGACAGGAGGTTGACTTCGTGCTTGAGAGGGATCGACAGAAGCTTTTGGTAGAGGTCAAATCAACCCTCATGCGCGATACGGTCCCCCGGGCCATTTGCGACATGCTCACGCGTGATGACGCCTTGGGCGCTGTGATCTTGAACAATCGATTTCATGATATGCGTGACGTAAACAGCAAACCGGTTCTGTTCCTGCCTCTCACCTTAACCCACTGTATTCCCAACCTCCTTCGCAATCTGGGCTGACTCCAATGTTGCATAAACATCAATGAGACACGCAGAAAGTTTGCACCTGACCATTGCTGATCTTGGCGTTATCGATAAATTTAGCTTGTGAATGTTTATAAAACAACTTAGTACTCACTTATAGGGTGCGGCGGATCCTTGATGAATGAGGGAGCGGATTTCAGGCAGACCGTTTCCGGAGGAGGAAGGTATGCTCAGCGGCAGTACCTATGATGAAGTATGCAACAACTTCAGGTGGGAGATACCGGAATATTATAACATCGGGGTTGATGTCTGTGACAAGTGGGCCGGTGATAAGCGGCGTTTGGCGCTCATCTATATTGACCCGCAGGGAGAAGAGCAAAAATATACCTTCCGGTCCCTAAAAATTTTTTCAAACCAGCTGGCCAATGCCTTAAGGTCCCATGGCATCGAGCGTACCGACCGGGTCGGAATTCTGCTGTCCCAGCGTCCTGAAACCCTGATCTCTCACATCGCGGTTTATAAGCTGGGGGCCGTCGCCGTGCAGCTTCTGACCCTGTTCGGTCCGGAGGCTATTGAATACCGGCTTGGAGACAGCCAGACCAAAGCGGTGATTACGGACAAAGACAATGTCTCCAAGATCTATGAAATAATTAAACGCCTTCCCCATCTCAAACTGGTTTTGGTTGTTGACGGCGGAGGGGACGAGGCGGCCATGGATTTTTGGCAATCCATTGAAAAGGCCGACCAAGATTTTGCCCCAATTAAAACCCGGCCCGATGATCCGGCCCTTATCATCTATACCTCGGGCACTACCGGCCAGCCCAAGGGAACCCTTCACGGCCATCGGTTGCTGCTGGGTATCCTGCCGGGCTTTGAATTTTATCATAATTTATTTCCACAGACCGGGGATCTCATGTGGACACCGCTGGACTGGGCATATATCGGCGGTTCCTACGATGCGCTGTTTCCGACCCTGCATCACGGCTATCCCGTCCTGGCCTATCGACCCCGCAAATTTGATCCTGAAGAAGCCTTTTCTATGATGGCCAAACATGGGGTGCGAAATCTGATGGCGGTTCCCACTGTGCTGCGGATGATGATGCATGCCGTTAAACAGCCCCGGGAACGGTTCGACCTGAGGTTAAGATCGCTTACGGCCGGCGGTGAAACGCTGGGTGCTGAACTGTGCGACTGGACCCGGGAGCAGCTCGGGCTGGACATCAACGAGCAATACGGCCAGACGGAATGTGACCTGGTGGTCGGGTATTGTTCGAAGATCATGGAGATTGTGCCGGGAGCCATCGGCCGGGCGGTGCCGGGGCATATAGTAGAAGTCATAGACGAAGACGGTCAGGTCGCCAAACCGGATGAACTCGGTGAGATTGTCGTAAAAGCCCCTGATCCGGTGATGTTTCTGGGCTACTGGAAAAACCCCCGGGCAACCCGGGAGAAATTTATCGGTGACTGGATGCGTACCGGCGATTATGGTAGAAAAGATAAAGACGGTAATTTCTGGTTTAGCGGCCGACAGGATGATATCATCGAAAGCGGCGGTTTCAGAATCGGACCGGGTGAAGTCGAAGATTGTTTGATGAAGCATCCGGCGGTCGCGCTGGTGGGGGTCATCGGTGTTTCCGACCCGGTTAGAGGAGAAATTGTAAAAGCCTTCATCCTGCCCAAGGCGGGTGTGACACCCGATAAGGCTCTTGAACAGAGCATTAAAGATTATGTCAAAAAAAGGCTTGAAGCCCATGCCTATCCCCGGGAAGTGGCGTTCGTTGAGGAGATGCCCAGGACATCGACAGGCAAGATACTGAGGAACGAATTGCGTAGGATTCATGAGCAGGAAGCCAAATTAAGCAAGTAAAAGGTTTCAGGTGTTAGAAGGTGTCAGGAAGGACAAGAGCGACAAAGCAGAATACTGTCGGGTTAAGTGACCAGAACCGCCGGTTTTTTATCCTCTGTTTTCCGTACTCTGTCATCTGTCCTCTGACACCTGATACCTGAAACCTGAAACCACAAGTTCACAGAAAAAATTGGAGGCTCGCATGGCCAACACGACAGTCCTTTATGAGAAAAGGGATAACACCGCAATTATCACCCTGAACCGTCCCGAGCGGCTCAACGCCATTACCAGGGATCTCCTTCACGGTCTCATAGAGCAGCTGGAGGCGTCCAGGAAAGATGCCGATGT